>JABTUF010000005.1:300000-482969 GCA_015075645.1 Burkholderiales bacterium
TCGCCGGAGTCGTGACGCACGCCGTCGAACAGTTTGCAGAAATAGAGGTCGAAGTCGCGCAGGAACGCGTCCATGCCGCAGACGTCGGACAGCGCGATCCCGAGGTCGCCGCGATACTCCTTGGCCCAGGTGTCGAACGCGAAACGCTGCGAGTCGCGCAACCGCGGACCGGCCGCCTGGCAGGCCTGCAGGTACTCGTGCGCCATGGTGCCGAGCGGCGTGAGATCGTGACGGCGCGCGAGGTCGACGTTGCTCGTGCCGACGAACTTCGGCCCGATGCCGGCCTTGAGCGTCGCGACGACCTCCTCCTGCCAGTCGCGCCCGTGGCGCCGGCGCGTCCCGTAGTCGGCGATGCGGAAATCGGGATCGGCCACGGCGTTGATCCGCGCGATCTTCGCCGCGAGGCGCCGCCGTCCTTCGTCGCGGTCCGGCGACGGGTATCGGCGCCGGTTCCACGACTCCGACACGATCGAGAGCAGCGGGACCTCGAACATGATCGTGTGCAGCCACGGCCCCTTGATCGCGATGTCGATCTCTCCGGGATGGCCCTCGCGCGGCTTGACGCTCACGAAGCGCGCGTCGAGGCGGAAGAGTCCGAGCAGGTCGATGAAATCGCTCCTGAAGAACCGCCAGCGGCGCAGGTAGTCGAGTTCGTCGGCCGTAAAACCGAGCGAGCACAGGTCGGCGATGCCGCGCTCGATGTCCGGAATCGAGGACACCAGGTCGACGCCCGGCGTACGGCACTGGAACCGGTACTCGACCTGCGCGCCGGGAAAATGATGCAGCACGACCTGCATCATCGTGAACTTGTAGAGGTCGGTGTCGAGGAGCGAGCGGATGATCACGGGTCGCGGCGGTGCGCCGGGAGGGGGTTCGATGATACCGCCGTCGGTCCGCCGGGACGCTGCGCATCCACCACCTTCACGCGAAACGCGAGCGCGATGGCCACCAGCGTGAACGCGGTGGCGAGCCAGCCGACGCCGCCGTAGCCGGTCAGCGACCCGTCCGGGGCCTCGCCGATCATGGCGCCCGCGACGAACGCCGCCATGCCGGCGCCGAACTGCTGGACCGCGGCGTTGAGGCTCATGAAACTGCCGCGCACGCGCGCTTCGGCGCTCCCCGAAACGAGCGCCATCGCCGGCCCGAACCGGCCGGTCGCGAGCACCATGAACGCCACCGACACCGGCAGGAAGGCGGCGAGCGTGGCGCGCGGCATGTGGGTCAGAACGAGGATCGCCGGGATCGAGGCGAGCGCGACCACGGCGAACACGCGCTGCTTGCCGTAGCGGTCGGCGAGGTGTCCGATCACCTGCGCGGTGAAGAGCGTCGCGAGCCCGCCGGCGGCGTACATCACCGGAAGCTCGGCCTCGGTGATGCCCACGTTCGCGACCGAGTAGGCGGCGATGAACGGGATCACGGTGAACCCCGCGAACATCAGCGAAACGACGAACGCGAACGCCCGCCAGTGGTTGGGGACGACGACGACCGATCGCAGGCGCGCGAGCGCTCCGTGCGAACGGCCGTGTTCGACGTGCCCGGCGATCGGCGGGACCACGCGCCAGGCGAGCGTGCCGACGACGATCGCCACCGACGCGACGCCGAGGAACGGCGTGCGCCAGGTGAAATGGGCGGCGAGCCACAGCCCGACCGGCACGCCGGCGATGGCGGCCAGCGAGAACGCGCTCGCCACGAGGGCGTTGGCGCGCGCGCGGCGCGCCCAGGGGATCACGTCGGCGACGATCGCGAGGATCAGCGCGCCGACCACACCCCCGAAGGCGCCGGCCAGCACGCGCGCGGCGAGCAGCGCCTCGTAACCCGGCGCAACGCCGCACAGCGCGGTCGCGACCGTGAAGCCGGCGTAGACCACGAGGAGCGCGTGGCGGCGGTCGTAGCGGTCGATCACGAACACCGCGAGGAGCCCGCTCGCCGACGCGGCGAAGGTGTAGACCGAGACCAGCGCTCCGAACGCCTTCGGGCCGATGTCCCACAGCCGCATGAGTTGCGGCGCGAGCGGCATCATGATCATGAAGTCGACGACGTGCGTGAACTGCACGGCGGCGAGCGTGCCGAGCAGCGCGAGTTCGCGCGGGCGCGAGAGTTCGCTCAACGCGGCGTCGCCCCGGGCGCCGGTGCGGCGGGCGCGGCGGCACCGCCGGCGGGGCCGCGGCGAGGCCGACGGCGCCCGTCAGGCTGCCGGCGGCGGTCGTCCCCGCGATCGCCGGGCCAACCACCCGCCGGCAGGCGTCTCCCATCCATGCCCATGCCGGCAAGGATCGCACATCCGCGGTTCGCGACGCCTCGACAACGGCACGTGCTTCGCTATCATGCCGGGCATGCTCGTCAACTGCGTCGCCTACCAGAACGGCCGCAAGCTCGCCGACATCCCGATCGACGACATCAGCGATTACGTGGGACGGCCCGACTGCTTCGTCTGGGTCGCCGCCGCCGATCCTCCCGACGGCGAGATCGACAAGCTGGCCCAGGAATTCGGATTGCACGAACTCGCGGTCGAGGACGCGAAGCGCCCGCACCAGCGACCCAAGCTCGACGAATACGGCGACGACCTCTTCGCGATCCTGCGCACGGTCGAGCGCGCCACGCCCGACGCCGAACTCTCGGAAGGCCAGGTGGCGGTCTTCATCGGCCGGAACTACGTGCTCTCGGTGCGCAAGAACGTGCTGAAGGGCTTCACCGACGTGCGCGTGCGCAACGAACGCGAACCCGAACTGCTGCGCCACGGCTCGGGCTACGTGTTCTACGCGCTGATGGACGCGGTCGTCGATCGCTATTTCCCGATCCTCGATTCGCTCGAGGAGGAACTCGAGCGGCACGAGGAGGCCATCTTCCGCTCGACGCCGACGCGCGCCAGCATCGAGGCGTTCTACGACCTCAAACACGAGGTCATGACGCTCAAGCACGCGGTCGGTCCGCTGATGGAGGTCGCGGGCAAGCTCTACGGCGGGCGCGTGCCGGCGCTCTGCGCCGGGCTGGGCGAGTACTTCCGCGACGTCTACGACCACCTGAACCGCGTGAACGCCGCGGTCGAGCAGATGCGCGAAATGCTGCAGACCGCGATCTCGGTGTCGTTCACGCTGATCAACCTCGCGGAGAGCGAGACCACCAAGCGGCTCGCCGCCTGGGGTGCGCTGATCACCATCCCGACGCTCATCGCCGGCGTCTACGGCATGAACTTCGAGCACATGCCGGAGCTCAAGTGGCTCTTCGGCTACCCGTTCGCGGTGGGGATGATGGTGGCCATCGACGGCTACCTCGTCTACCGGTTCCGCAAGGCCGGGTGGCTCTGAGGCGGGGCGCGCACCCGGACGCCTCCCGTTGCGTCCGATGCGCTGCGCCGGCGGAGGCTATCGCCGGCTCTCGGCGACCGGAATGACGCGTTTGCCCACCGCGCGCGGCGCGCGCGGCCAGTCGGGCTGCAGCGTGACGTGCCGGATGGCGTAGCGCTCGCGCAGGTGGCGCTGCGCCGCCGCGAGCACCGCGGGCCACGCCTCGCCCGACGCGACGCCCATGTGCGCGGAGAGCGACACTTCGTCGGCGCCCATCGACCAGATGTGCAGGTCGTGCACGTCGCGCACGCCGGGTATCGCGGCGAGCGAGCGTCCGATCGCGGCATAGTCGAGATGCGAGGGCACGCGCTCCATCAGCACGTCGGTCGTCTGCCGCAGGAGGCGCCAGGTGGAGCGCAGGATGAGGAGCGCGACGACGATCGACAGGATGGGATCGATCGGCGTCCAGCCGGTGACGAGGATCACCGCGCCCGCGACGATCGCCGCGACCGAACCCAGCAGGTCCCCCATCACGTGCAGCAGCGCGGCGCGCGTGTTCACCGAGCCCGACGAACTCGACAGCCGCCACGCGACGAACAGGTTGACCGCGAGGCCGACGAGCGCCACGCCGAGCACCGTGGCGCCCGCGACCGGCTGCGGTGCGAGGAGCCGGTGCACCGCCTCGACTCCGATCGCCACGACGATCGCGAGCATCGCCATCGCATTGACGAACGCCGCGAGCACCTCCGCGCGCCCGTGGCCGAACGACGCCCGCGCGGTCGGCGGCCGGCTCGCGTAGGCGTGCGCGAACAGCGCGAGGCCGAGCGACGCCGCGTCGGTGGCCATGTGTCCGGCGTCCGACAGCAGCGCGAGCGATCCGGCGAACCAGCCGGCGAGCGCCTCGACGAGCGCGAAGCCGCCGGTGAGCGCGAGCGCGAGCACGAGCGCGCCGCGGGCCGCGGCATGCCCGCCTCCGGCGCCGTGGTCATGGTCGGGCGCGTGCGCGTGGGCGTGTCCGTGCCGTCGCGGCAACGGTGCGTGGTCGTGGTGGTCGTGGGGCATGGCGGTGCTCGCGCCCCATTCTCCCCCACCCCGACGCGGGCGGCCAGGCCGGCATGCTCCGGGGACCCTGCTCCCCTCCGGCGACGCGACGGCGGCGACCCGCTACTCGCGTAGCCGCACCGGCCCCGCATTCCGAGGGCGCTTCGCGGTGAACCGCGCGTAGTACGCGGCCATGCGCGCGACGTCCGCATCGGCATCGTCCGTCGTCTCGATCCACGCTCCGATGCCGATCTCCCGCGCACGGTAGTCGACGAAGGCGAGTCCGATCGGCACGCGGGCCTCGCGCGCGAGATGCCAGAATCCGCTCTTCCAGTGCGGCGCCGCCGACCGCGTGCCCTCCGGCGCGATCGCGAGGCGAAACTCGACGTGCGCCTCGAACGCGGCACGCATCTGCCCGACGAACCCCGTGCGTTCGCGGCGGTTGACCGGGATGCCGCCCCAGCGGCGGAACCAGGGGGCGAGCGGCGTGGCGAACAACGTGTCCTTGCCGGCCCAGCGCACATCGATGCCGACGACGGCTTTCGCGCACAGGCCGATCGCGAAGTCCCAGTTCGACGTGTGCGGGTAGAACACGACGACGCATTTCGGCGGAGCAGGCCCGGCCAGCACGACGCGCCAGCCGACCGCGCGGAGCGCGAGCCACGCGGCCCGGGCGCCCACGCCCGGCGCGCGGGGCGAAGAGAGCGCCGGCGCGCCGGAGATCGTCGAGGTGTCGTCCACGGAGCATCGTGCGGTGCCGCCCACGCTGCCGCGCCGCCCGGCCGAGTCTAGCAGGGGACCGCGCGCTAGAATCCCCGGATGGTCCCCGCGCTGCGAAAGCCGACCGTCCTGGCCGCCGATGCGCTGCTGCCGCAGACGCAGTGCACGCGCTGCGGCTATCCCGACTGCGTCGCGTATGCCCGCGCGATCGTCGACGACGATGCGCCGATCAACCGCTGCCCGCCCGGCGGCGAGGCGACGCTCGAGGCACTGGCCGCACTGACCGGGCGCGAACCCCTGCCGCTCGACCCCGCGTGCGGTGCGCCCGCGGCGCTCGCCGTGGCGGTGGTCGACGAGTCGCGCTGCATCGGCTGCACCATCTGCATTCGAGCCTGCCCGGTCGACGCGATCCTCGGCGCGCCGAAGCGCATGCACGCGGTGCTCGAGGCGCTGTGCAGCGGCTGCGAACTGTGCATCGCGCCCTGCCCGGTCGACTGCATCGCGATGGTGCCGTCGTCGCGGCTGTGGAGCCCCGCCGACGCGAAGGCGGCGCGCCTGCGGCACGTCGCGCGCGACGCACGCCTCGCGCAGGGCGAACGGATCGCCGAACGACGCTCGGCGGCGCATCGGGACGATGCGCGGATGCGACGAGCGGCCGCGATCGCCGACGCGATCGAGCGGGCGAAGGCGCGACGCGCGAAGAACGCTGCCGTGCGATGAGCGCCGCCCGCCGGTCCGCCGCCCTGCTCGTGCTCGCCGCCGCGCTCGCCGCCTTTCCCGTGGAGGCCCAGGTGTCCGAAGCGATCGACCAGCTCTGGAACTACGACGATCCGGCGGCCTCGGAGGCGCGATTTCGAGCCGAGGCCGCGAAGGCCGATCCCCTCTCGCGCCAGGCGCTCGAACTGCAGACGCAGATCGCGCGCGCGCAGGGCCTGCAGCGGGCCTTCGATGCCGCGCACCGCACGCTCGACGCGGTCGAGGCGAAGCTCGACGGCGCGGCGATCCGCGTGCGGGTGCGCTACCTGCTCGAACGCGGGCGCGTGTTCAACTCGTCGGGTTCGCCCGAACGCGCCGTGCCGCTCTTCACCGACGCGGCGGCGGCCGCGGGCGCGGACCCGGAAGCCGGCGCCGAGTTCTACCGGATCGATGCGCTGCACATGCTGGGGATCGCCGCGCCGCCGGCCGCGCGCGCGAGCTGGAACCAGCAGGCGCTCGCGGCCGCCGAGCGATCGAAGGATCCGCGCGCGCGCGGCTGGCGAGCCTCGCTCCTGAACAACCTGGGCTGGCTGTATTTCGAACGCGGCGATCCGTCCACGGCGCTCGCCTACTGGCAGCGCGCGCTCCAGGCTCGCGAATCCATGGGCGACGCCACGCGCACCCGCATCGCCCGGTGGACCGTCGCGCGCGGCATGCGCGCCGTCGGCCGCCTCGACGAGGCGCAGGCGATCCAGACGGCGCTCGCCGACGAGCTGGACCGCGCCGGCGCGCCGGACGGCTACGTGTTCGAGGAACTCGCCGAGATCGCATCCGCGCGCGGCGATGGGGCCGCGGCATCGACCTGGGCGAGGCGCGCCCTTCCACTCCTCGCCTCCGACGCCGGCTTCGCCGCACGCGAACCCGCCAGGCTCGCGCGGCTGCAGGAGCTCGCCGCGGCGGGGGCGCCCGCGCCCAAGCCTCCGGAACGCGCGGCCGGAACCGCGCGCCAGTCGTGAACGACGCGAAGCGCCGCGAGATCTTCACGCGCTTGCGCGGAGCCAACCCGAGCCCGCGCTCGGAACTCGCGTACACGACGCCGTTCGAGCTGCTGGTGTCGGTCGTGCTCTCGGCGCAATCGACCGACAAGGGCGTCAACCGGTGCACGGCGAAGCTCTATCCGGTCGCGAACACGCCCGCGGCGATCGCGCGCCTCGGCGTCGAGGGATTGACGCCGTTCATCGCGTCGCTCGGGCTCTTCCGCAACAAGGCGAAGGCGGTCGTCGGGCTCGCCGAACTCATCGAGCGCGAGCACGGCGGCCAAGTGCCGCGCACGCGCGAGGCGCTCGAGCGCCTGCCTGGCGTCGGACGCAAGACCGCGAACGTCGTGCTGAACACCGCGTTCGGCGAGCCGGTCATCGCGGTGGACACCCACATCTTCCGCGTCGCCAACCGCACCGGACTCGCGCCGGGCAAGGACGTCGCGGAGGTCGAGCGCAAGCTCGAGCGCACGACGCCGCCGGAATTCCTGCGCGACGCGCATCACTGGCTCATCCTGCACGGCCGCTACGTGTGCGTCGCGCGATCGCCGAAATGCGGGTCGTGCCTGATCGCCGACCTCTGCGAGTTCCGCGACAAGAACCTGCCGGACGACGATCGATCCGCCAAGGCGGCCGCGAAACCGGTGCGCAAGCCGTCGACGCGGCCGCCGGCACCCCCCGCTCGCGGCCGCCAGCCGATGGCGAAGACCGCACGCGCCGGAGCGCGCCGCGGCCGTTCGCGCTGATGTTCACGCCCTCCCGCGACGAGGCGCGCCGGTTCCTGATCGGAGCCTGGGCGAAGTTCCGCGCGGGCGAGCCGCTCTCCGCGCTCGAACGCACGGCGGCATCGCTCATCGCGATGCATCCCGAGTACCACGCGATGATCGAGGACGGCGAACGGCACCTCGAACGCGACTTCGCGCCGGAGGGCGGCGCGACCAACCCGTTCCTGCACCTGTCGCTGCACCTCGCGGTGGCCGAGCAACTCGCGATCGACCAGCCGCCGGGCCTTCGCGCCGAGTACCAGCGGCTCGCCGCGGCGCACGGCGACGAGCACGACGCGCTGCACGCGGTGCTCGAATGCCTGGGCGAGACGATGTGGCAGGCGCAGCGCCTTGGCACCGGCCCCGACGCGACGGTCTACCTCGACTGCCTGCGGCGCCGGAGCTGACCCGCCGGCGCGCGCACGCGCGGAGGGTGAGCTCCGGCGCGCCGCGCCCGGCCGGGCCGCGCAAACGAAGCGGGGCGCCGCAGCGCCCCGCTTCGTCGTTTGCGATTCCCGGTCAGTAGCGCGAGTGCAACGGACCGGTCTGTCCGGAGAAATAGGCCGCGACGTTGTCGATGTCCTTCGGCGTCAGGCCCGCCGCCATCGCGCTCATCACCGCGTTCTTGCGCGCCCCCGACTTGTAGTCGCGCAGCGCCTTCGCGAGGTAGTCCGGGTGCTGGCCCGCGAGCTTCGGATAATCGGGGAACTGCGCCGACAGGCCGTCCATGCCGTGGCAGGCCTGGCAGACTTCCTGCACCTTCTGCTTGCCGGCAGAGAGGTCGGCGGCGGCGACCGGTGCCGCGAACGCGAGCGCGGCGGCGAGGGTGGTGACGCGGAGCGTGGTCGTCATCACTTCACCTGCGTCGTCAGGCCGTGCTGCGCGTAGTACGCGGCGATGTTCGCCATGTCCTGGTCGGAGAGCGTGGCGGCGATGGCGCGCATCGACGGATGCGTCCGGCTGCCGTCCTGGTATTCCTTCAGCGCGGCGACGAGGTAGCCCGGATGCTGCCCGGCGATCTTCGGAACGTTGTAGACCTCGGGAAACGCGGTCCGCCAGCCATCGATGCCATGGCATCCCCGGCACATCTGGACCTTCTCGCGGCCCTTGGCGACATCGCCCGCGGGGGCGGCGCCTTGCGCCGCGACGGCGCCCGCGGCGAGCGCGGCGGCCAGGGCGAGGACGATCTGGGTTCGATTCATGGACTCTTCGGGTCGGGACGGCGAACCGTTCAGCGGAACGGACGCCGGGGTCGGCTGGTAAAGCTCGCGATTCTAGGGTTTGCGGCGCGGACCGGTCAAACGCCGCCGCGGTCGAGCAGGTGTTTCTTCTCCTTGACGTCCTTCCAGTCGTCCACGTCGGGCAACGCGGGCTTGCGCTCGATGATCGGTTTCCACTTCTTCGAGAGCTCGGCGTTGATCGCCTTGAACGCCTCCTGGTCGGCCGGCACGTCGTCCTCGGCGTAGATCGCCTCGACCGGGCATTCGGCGACGCACAGCGTGCAGTCGATGCACTCGTCGGGGTCGATGACGAGGAAGTTCGGGCCCTCGCGGAAGCAGTCGACCGGGCAGACGTCGACGCAGTCGGTGTATTTGCAGCGGATGCAGGACTCGGTGACGACGTAGGTCATGTCCGGGAAGGCCGGCGGGGCGATACGGGATGCAGGCCTTGAATTCTAGCAGACCGCCCCGATGTCCCCTTCCGCCGCTTGCGCGCGGCGCGCCCAACCGTTACCTTGGGCGCCTTCCCGCCGACCCTCGCCCGCCGGCTTCCCGCGGGCCGCACGCCTCCCGAGGCTTTCCATGAGTGACCTGATCCAGCACGTCTCCGACGCCAATTTCGAACAGGATGTCCTCTCCGCGGGCCAGCCGGTGCTGGTCGATTTCTGGGCCGAATGGTGCGGTCCCTGCAAGATGTTCGCGCCGATCCTGGACGACGTGGCCCGCCAGTACCAGGGCAAGCTCAAGGTCGCGAAGATCGACATCGACGCCAATCCCGCGACTCCCGCCCGCTACGGGATCCGCGGCATTCCGACCGTCATCCTCTACCGCGACGGGCAGCCGCATGCACAGAAGGTCGGGGCTCTTTCGAAGGCTCAGTTGACCACCTTCCTTGACAGCAACCTGTAAGACCGCTACCTTCCCCCTCCTCGAACCACAGGCGCCGGCCGCACCCTGACCGGCGCCCGAGAGGCGCACCGCCCCCCGGCTTGATCGGGGCGAGCGAAGCGAAGCGCCTCCCCGACCCCGAACCCCGTCGTTCCCGGCCGCGCCCCGTCGGCCGTCCCGCCCAGAGCGCCACCCGCGCGCACTCTTCCTTTCCGTCCATGCACCTGTCCGACCTCAAGGCCAAGCACGTCTCCGAACTCGTCGACCTCGCGAACGCGATGGAGATCGACGGCGCCAACCGGCTCCGCAAGCACGACCTGATCTTCACGATGCTGAAGACGCAGGCGAAGAAGGGCGAAAGCATCTTCGGCGGCGGCGTCCTCGAGGTGTTGCCCGACGGCTTCGGGTTCCTGCGCTCGCCCGACACGAGCTACCTCGCGGGCACCGACGACATCTACATCTCGCCCTCGCAGATCCGCCGCTTCAACCTGCACACCGGCGACACGATCGAGGGCGAGATCCGCACGCCGAAGGACGGCGAGCGCTACTTCGCGCTGGTCAAGGTCGACAAGGTCAACGGCGAGCCGCCCGAGGCGTCGAAGAACAAGATCCTGTTCGAGAACCTGACGCCGCTCTTTCCCGACGAGCCGATGGTGCTCGAGCGCGACATCAAGGCCGAGGAGAACCTCACCGGACGGGTCATCGACATCATCGCGCCGATCGGCAAGGGCCAGCGTGGATTGCTCGTCGCGAGCCCGAAGTCCGGCAAGACGGTGATGCTGCAGCACATCGCGCACTCGATCGCGGCGAACCACCCCGAGTGCGTGCTGATCGTGCTCCTGATCGACGAGCGCCCCGAGGAAGTGACCGAGATGCAGCGCACGGTGCGCGGCGAGGTGGTCGCCTCGACCTTCGACGAGCCGGCGACGCGCCACGTGCAGGTCGCCGAGATGGTGATCGAGAAGGCGAAGCGCCTGGTCGAACACAAGAAGGACGTCGTGATCCTGCTCGACTCGATCACGCGGCTCGCGCGCGCCTACAACACCGTCGTGCCCGCCTCCGGCAAGGTGCTGACCGGCGGCGTCGACGCCAACGCGCTGCAGCGCCCCAAGCGCTTCTTCGGCGCTGCCCGCAACATCGAGGAAGGCGGCTCGCTCACGATCATCGCCACCGCGCTCATCGACACCGGCTCGCGGATGGACGACGTGATCTACGAGGAATTCAAGGGCACCGGCAACATGGAGATCCACCTGGATCGCCGCATGGCCGAGAAGCGCACCTACCCGGCGATCAACGTCAACCGCTCGGGCACGCGCAAGGAAGAGATGCTGCTGAAGCCCGAGGTCCTGCAGAAGGTCTGGGTGCTCCGCAAGGTGCTCTATCCGATGGACGACCTCGAGGCCACCGAGTTCCTCGTCGACAAGGTGCGGGCGACCAAGAACAACGCCGAATTTTTCGATTCGATGCGGCGGGGCTGAGTCGCCGGGGCCCGTCGGGCTTGAAGCCCGACCCACCACCCGCCCCGTGGGTCGGCCTTCAGGCCGACACGATCCATCGCATCACCACCCGCCCCGTCGGGCTGAAGCCCGACCCACCACCGCCGCCCTGCCCGTGGGTCGGCCTTCAGGCCGACACGATCCATCGCATCACCACCCGCCCCGTCGGGCTGAAGCCCGACCCACCACCCGCCCCGTGGGTCGGCCTTCAGGCCGACACGATCCATCGCATCACCACCCGCCCCGTCGGGCTGAAGCCCGACCCACCACCCGTCCCGTGGGTCGGCCTTCAGGCCGACGCGATCCATCGCATCACCGCCCGCCCGTCGGTCGGACCCACCACCTGTCCCGTGGGTCGGCCTTCAGGCCGACGCGATCCATCGCATCACCACCGCCCCGTCGGGCTGAGCCCGACCCACCACCCGTCCCGTGGGTCGGCCTTCAGGCCGACACGATCCATCGCATCACCACCCGCCCCGTCGGGCTGAAGCCCGACCCACCACCCGTCCCGTGGGTCGGCCTTCAGGCCGACGCGATCCATCGCATCACCACCCGCCCCGTCGGGCTGAAGCCCGACCCACCACCCGTCCCGTGGGTCGGCCTTCAGGCCGACACGATCCATCGCATCACCACCCGCCCCGTCGGGCTGAAGCCCGACCCACCACCCGTCCCGTGGGTCGGCCTTCAGGCCGACACGATTCATCGCATCACCACCCGCCCCGTCGGGCTGAAGCCCGACCCACCACCCGCCCCGGGGCTATGAAGGCCCCCAGCGGCAGGGAGGGCCCTTGAAAACTCGAATTCTCGCGATCACCACGGTACTGGCCGTCGGCTTCTCCGGCACCTGTTTCGCCGGCAGCTACAGCAACGACTTCTCGTCGGGCGTGGGTGCCGCGAGCCTGCGCGGCAGCGCCGTCGTGGACAGCGGCAGCGTCAGGCTCACACCGAATGCGGGGGGCAACGAAGGCTCGCTGGTGATCGACAACCTCGATCCCGGGCGCACCGTGCAGAGCTTCGACGCCTCCTTCACGCTGGCGATCGGGCCCGGGTCCACTCCGCCGGCGGACGGCGTGAGCTTCAGTTTCGGCCCACCTCCAGGGGGCACCTACGGCGAGTCCGGCGCACCGACCGGCATCGCCGTGGTCTTCGACATCTACGACAACGGCGAGACTCCGACGCCGCCGGTCATCCGCATCATGGTCAACGGCACGCAGGTCGCTGCAACGACGGGCACGCTCTTCACCGCCGGCGCGTTCGTGCCGGTGTCGATCCATGTCGACGGCGGCGGACTCGACCTGAACTTCAACTCCGGCGCGATCGTGTTCACCAACGCGTTGCTGCCGGGATACGTCCCGTCGAGCCAGTATCAGTTCACGTTCGGCGCCCGGACCGGCAGCCTCGCGGCGGAACAGCGCATCGACGATGTCGCGATCACGACGTCGGTCGCGGCGCCACTGGCGGTCCCGACCCTCGCAGAATGGGGGACGATCGCGCTGGCCGGATTGCTGGCCTTGTTCGCGGCGTTCGCGCTGCGCGGGGCCCGGACGGGCCGGATCGGCACCTCGCGCCGCGTCTGAGTCCGACACAACCGTAGCGGCGGGGCGCCCGCCGCGACCATCGGGCGCGCTCCATCGACCAGGCCGCGGATCCCTTCGGCGGCCCGACGCCCGGATTCCCGTTGCGGCGTCGACCGAATCACGGCATAATTATCGATTGCCCGCCGCAGGGGCGTGGGACCGTCCCGGACCCGCGTGGCGGCCGGCCCGCGCAGCCGGCGCGCCCGGCCCGCGACGAGAGGACTCCATGAAGACCGGCATCCATCCGAAGTACGAGGCGATCCAGGTGACCTGCAGTTGCGGCAACACGTTCGAGACGCGCACCGCCTCGCCCGCCAAGTCGCTGCACATCGAAGTGTGCTCGTCCTGCCATCCGTTCTACACCGGCAAGCAGAAGGTGATGGACACCGCCGGGCGGATCGACAAGTTCAAGCAGCGCTACGGCGCGAAGGCGACGCCGGCGAAGCCCGCGGCCAAGGCCGCTGCCGCGCGCAGTTGATCCGGCGCCGCGAGTCGAACGGCACGGTGCCGCGCGAAAAGGCAGCTTCGGCTGCCTTTTTCGTTCGTGGCGAAGCCACCGCGTCAAACCGCATGCGCGCACCCCGATCCGCCCCCCCCGAGCCCGTCGACCCGGAAGCGGTCTCCCCATCGGGTCCGCAGCGCTCGCTCAAGCAGGCCGGCCTCGTCCTGCTCTGCCTCGCGTGGATCGCGCTCGGGCTCGTCGGCCACGATCCCTGGAAGGCGGAGGACGCGACCACCTTCGGCATCGCACATGGCATGGCGCAGTCCGGTGACGTCGTCGTTCCGATGCTCGCCGGCGAGCCGTGGCTCGAACGCGGTCCGCTGGTGCCCGCCCTCGCCGCGGGCGCGATGAAACTCTTCGCGCCGCCGCTCGCCCCGCACAACGCCGCGCGCCTCGCGGCCGGCTTGCTGCTCGCCCTGGTGCTCGTCTTCACCTCGCTCGCGAGCCGGGAACTGAACGGCCGCGCGTTCCGCTGGCTCCCGGCGCTCGTGCTCGTCGGGTCGATCGGCATGTGGGAGCGCGCGCACGCGCTCTCCGGCGAACTCGGACTGACCGCGGGCATCGCGGTCGCGCTCTACGGCTTCGCGCTGGCGCTGCGCCGGCCGGTCGCGGGAGGCGTCGCGATCGGCATGGGCGCCGCGGTCGCGTTCCTGTCCTGCGGACTGGGCGGACCGATCTGGATCACGATCGCCGCCCTGCTCCTCCCGGGCGCGTCGCCGCTGTGGCGGACGCGCGCGCACGTCGCGACGGCGGCGGTCGCGATCGCGGTGGCGCTGCCGCTGGCGGCGTGGTGGCCGCTCGCGCTCCTCGAACGCTCGCCCGCGCTCCTCGAAGCGTGGACGTCCGCCGAGCATTGGCGCGACTACTTCGCCCCGGCGGCCGACGGCGGCTTCGACCCGCTCTACATCGCGAAGAACCTGCCCTGGCTCGCGTGGCCCGCGGTGCCGCTCGTGCTGTGGATGCTGTGGATCCGCGGTCGCGGCTTCAACGGCGGCCTGAGCGATGCGGGCGTCGTGCTTCCCGGCGTCCTCGCGCTCGTGATCCTCGCCGGGCTCGCGCTCGAGCGCGACCCGCGCCTCATCTCGGCGATGCCGCTGCTCGTCCCGCTCGCCTTGCTCGCGTCGATCGAGGTCGATTCGCTGAAGCGCGGCTTCTCCGGGGCGCTCGACTGGTTCGGCATCCTGACCTTCGGCCTCACTGCGATCCTCGTCTGGGGCGTCTGGATCGACTCATACCTGTACGGCATGTCGGAAACGACCGCGCGCCTGTTCCGCGATACCGAGGTCGGCTTCCGCCCGTCGTTCAAGCTGTGGGCGATGCTCGCCGCGCTCGGCATGACGATCCTGTGGGTCGTGATGGTGCGGCCGGCGCGGCGCTCGAACCGCCGCGCGGTACTGAACTGGGCGATCGGCGTGACGCTCCTGTGGGCGCTCGTGTCGACGATCTGGCTCCCCTACATCGACTCGCGGCGCAGCTACCGCGTGGTGGCCGAATCGCTGCGCGCGCAGTTGCCGCCGGACGCCTGCATTGCGAGCAGCAACCTGGGCGAGGCGCAGCGCGCGCTCCTCGCGTACTTCGCCGGGATCACGACCCAGCGCGTCGAGTCCGGCGAAGGCGGCGGTTGCCGGTACCTGCTCATGCAGGTCAACCGCCCCGACCTCAACGCGCCCGCGATCGAGGGCTGGAAGCGGGTATGGGAAGGATCGCGCCGCGGCGACAACACCGAGCGGTTCGTGCTCTTCGACCGGAGTCCAGCGTGAAGTTCGTCGACGAGGCGGTGATCGACGTGCACGCCGGCGCCGGCGGCAACGGCGTCGCCGCGTTCCGGCGCGAGAAGTACGTACCGCGCGGCGGGCCGAGCGGCGGCGACGGCGGCCGCGGCGGCAGCATCCACGCGATCGCCGACCGCAACATCAACACGCTGATCGACTACCGCTACGCGCGCATCCACCGCGCGAAGAGCGGCGAGAACGGCATGGGCGCCGACAAGTACGGCCGCGGCGCCGACGACGTCGTGCTGCGCGTGCCGGTCGGCACCGTCGTCACCGACGCCGACACCGGCGAGGCCATCGCCGACCTCGCGACCGATGGCGCGCAGGCGACGCTCGCCAGGGGCGGCAAGGGCGGGCTCGGCAACATCCACTTCAAGTCGAGCACCAACCGGGCGCCGCGCCAGTTCACGAAGGGCGAACCGGGCGAATCACGCCGCATCCGCTTCGAACTCAAGGTGCTCGCGGACGTCGGGCTCCTCGGCATGCCCAACGCGGGCAAGTCGACGCTGATCCGCGCGGTGTCGGCGGCGCGACCGAAGGTCGCCGACTATCCGTTCACCACGCTCGCGCCCTCGCTCGGCGTCGTGCGCACCGACGAGCGGCGGAGCTTCGTCGTGGCCGACATTCCCGGCCTGATCGAAGGCGCCTCGGAAGGCGCGGGACTGGGCCACCGGTTCCTGCGTCATCTGCAGCGCACGCGGCTCCTGCTCCACGTCGTCGACCTGGCGCCGCTCGATCCCGACGCGGACCCGGTGCGCGAGGCGAAGGCGATCGCCGCCGAGTTGAAGAAGTACGATCCCGCGCTCGCGAAGAAGCCGCGCTGGCTCGTGCCGAACAAGCTCGACCTCGTGCCGCCGGACGAGCGGGAGGCGCGCGTCGCGGCATTCGTCGAGGCGCTACGGCACAAGGGGCCGGTGTTCCCGATCTCGGCCATCTCCGGCGAAGGCTGCCGCGCACTCACCTGGGCGATCCAGGATTGGCTCGACGCCCATCCTGCGCTGTCCGCGGTGGCGGAGCCGGCATCCGGCACGCCGACGGTGCTCACCCCCGCTCCGGTGCGCGCAAGACGGAAGCGCGCGGAGAGTGCATCGTGACCGCCGCCGCGCGCGCCCGGCGCTGGGTGGTCAAGGTGGGTTCGAGCCTCGTGACCAACGACGGCCGGGGACTCGACCACGCCGCGGTCACGCGCCTCGCCGCGGGCATCGCCGCGCTGAAACGCGACGGCCGCGAGGCCGTGCTGGTCTCCTCGGGCGCGATCGCGGAAGGCATGCAACGGCTCGGCTGGGACAAGCGGCCGAAGGCGATCCACGACCTGCAGGCCGCCGCCGCGGTCGGTCAGATGGGACTCGTGCAGGCCTACGAAGCCGTGTTCGCGAAGCACGGGCTGCACACCGCGCAGATCCTGCTCACCCACGACGACCTCGCGGACCGCCGGCGCTACCTGAACGCTCGCAGCACGCTGCGCACGCTGATCGCGCTCGGCGTCGTGCCGATCATCAACGAGAACGACACGGTCACCACCGACGAGATCCGCGTCGGCGACAACGACACGCTCGGCGCGCTCGTGACCAACCTGATCGAGGCCGACGTACTGGTGCTCCTGACCGACCAGCCGGGACTCTACTCGGCCGATCCGCGCCGCGATCCGAAGGCGACGCTCGTGCGCACCGCGCGGGCCGGCGATCCCGCGCTCGAAGCGATGGCGGGAGGCGCGGGCAGCGAGATCGGCCGCGGCGGGATGCTGACGAAGGTGCTCGCCGCGAAGCGCGCTGCGCGCTCGGGCGCCTCGACGGTCATCGCGAGCGGCCGCGAAGCCGACGTCCTCGCGCGTCTCGCCTCGGGCGAGGCGGTGGGCACCGAACTCGTCGCGGAGGCCCAGTCGCTCGGCGCGCGCAAGCAATGGCTCGCCGACCACGTGCAACTCGCCGGCAGCCTCCGCCTGGACGCCGGCGCGGTGCGCGCGCTCGCGCGCGAAGGCAAGAGCCTGCTGCCGATCGGCGTGACCGCGGTCGACGGCGCATTCGAGCGCGGCGAGGTCGTCGGCTGTTTCGCGCCCGACGGACGCGAAATCGCGCGCGGCCTGGTCAACTACGGCGCGTCCGACGTGTCGCGCATCCTCGGCCAGCCGTCGAGCCGGATCGAGTCGATCCTCGGATGGGTCGACGAGCCCGAACTCATCCACCGCGACAATCTCGTCCTGCTCGCGTAGAGCGGGTTCGACGTTCAACGTCCAACGTCCAGAGCGCCCCTGCAATCGACAGGGGCGCCCCGCTCGCCTACACTTGACCTTCGCCCGCAGAGCGAAGGACGAACGATGGCGGTGATCGACCGGATCAGGGGCATCGTGACCGAGCCCGCGCACGAGTGGTCGTCGATCGCCGCCGAGCCCGCGACCGCGATGTCGGTCTACACCGGCTGGATCCTGATGCTCGCCGCCATCGGCCCGGTGGCGATGCTCTTCGGCTACTCCGAGCTCGGCGTATCCTGGGCGCTGCGCGTCGCGGTGTCGGCGTACGTCACGGCGCTCGTGGTGCCTGCGGTGCTGGCGCTCATCGTCGACGTCATCGCGCCATCGTTCGGGGGGGAGCGGGACTACGTCGCGTCGCTGAAACTCGTCGCGTACAGTTGCACGGTCGTCTGGCTCGCCGGCATCCTGCACCTGCTGGGCGCGTTCGCCCAGCTCGTGATGTGGGTGGTCGCGGTCTACGCGCTCTACACGTTCTTCCTCGGCGCGCCGGTGCTGCGCAAGTGCAGCGCCGACAAGGCGATCCCGTTCACCCTGATCGTCGTGCTGTGCGCGATCGCGCTGTTCGTCGTCGCCGGCTACGCGATGGGTGCGCGCCGGCCGTTCTGAACCCGCGACGGACCGGGGCTCAGGTTCCCTCGACCGGCTCCGCGTAGCCGTCCGGCATCGCCGGATGGTGGACGCCGAACAGTCGTTCGCGCCGCGTCTGCGGGCGCGAATGCAGGAAGCGCTCGAGCTCGATCAGCGCACGACGGTAGACCTCGCGCTTGAACTCGATGACGTTGTCGAGCGGGATCCAGTAGTCGTGCCAACGCCACGCGTCGAACTCGGGGTGGTCGGACGCGCGGAGCGACACGTCGGTGTCGCGTCCGGTCAGGCGCAGCAGGTACCAGATCTGCTTCTGGCCGCGGTAGCTGCCGCGCCATTCGCGCTTGATCCAGTGCTGCGGCACCTCGTAGCGCAGCCAGTCTCGCGTCCGGCCGAGAACGCGGACATGCTGGGGAAGGAGGCCGACCTCCTCGCGGAGTTCCCGGTACATCGCCGCTTCGGGCGTCTCACCGGTGTTGATGCCCCCTTGCGGGAACTGCCACGAATGTTCGCGGATCCGCTTGCCCCAGAAGACCTGGTTCCTGCCGTTGGCGATGACGATGGCGACGTTCGGGCGAAAGCCGTCGCGATCCAGCATCGCGTGATGCCTCGGAATCGATGGGTTGGCGCGATTCTGGCACGAAGCCGCCGCCGTGAAAAGCCGGACGGCGATGGCGACGCGGACGTCGCGCGAGCCGCCCGGGGCGAGCCCCTCGGGTTCCGCAGTGGCGCCGGAGGATCGTCGGGGACGGCGATCGTGTCGCGCCGCGAAGCACCGATCAGCGAGGGCGTCCCGCGGCGGCCGCAACAGGGTGAAAATAGTTGCGCGCACGGGCGCCGGACGCGCCTAGAATGACATCGACGCGATCGTCAGGACTGCGACGATGGGAGCCCGCCGACAGGAGCGCACAACGCCTGGGCAAGCCGACACCGGCGTGCCGGCGAGCCTCGTGCGTCGTGCGGTCCTGGGAGACGATACCGTCCAGGGCACGCTGCGGCCACCCTGGGCGCGCGACCCCGACGCGTTCGACCGCGCCTGCACCGGTTGCGCGAAGTGCGTCGACGCCTGCCCGACGCACGTGCTGACCCTCGCGTCGAACCTCGCCCGGGTCGACTACGCGGACGGCGAATGCACGTTCTGCGGTGCATGCGCCGACGTCTGCCCCGAGCCCGCGTTCGATCTCGCCGCGCGCGCGGCGTCCGCGCGGCCGTGGACGGCGGTCGCCCGCATCGACGCGACCTGTCTCGCCCGCCTGGGCGTCGAATGCCGCAGTTGCGGCGACGCCTGCGAGGCGCAGGCGATCCGGTTCCGCGTGCACGCGGGTCCGGTGCCCGACCCGCGCGTCGACTTCGCGCGCTGCACCGGCTGCGGCGCGTGCGTGCGGACCTGCCCGGCCAGCGCCATCGACGTGCGCGCGATCGCCATCGCGTCCTGAGCGCGGAGGCCCTCGCGCGGCGGCGCGCTATGATGCGCGGACCGTTCGACGACCGGACCGCGATGCTCGCCTCCCTCGATCCCATCCGCGCGCTGCCGCGCGACGCATCCCGTGCGACGCTGATCGGGCGTGTCTGGCTCCCCGATCGCGACGGCCCTTCCCCGGTCGTCGTGCGCGACGGCGCGGTGTTCGACCTCGCTGCGGTCGCGCCGACGACGAGCGAACTGCTCAACCTGCCCGACCCGCTGCGCGCGGCGCGCACGGCCGGATTGCCGCAGGTCGGACCGGCCGCGGACCTGCTCGCCAACAGCGACGAAGCCTCGCGCGACGCGCGCAAGCCCTGGTTCATAGCGCCCAACGACCTGCAGGCGATCAAGGCCGCCGGCGTCACGTTCGTGTCGAGCATGCTCGAACGCGTGATCGAGGAACAGGCGCGCGGCGATCCCGCGAAGGCCGAGAGCGTCCGCGCGGCGCTGGTCGCGATCATCGGCGAGAAGCTCGCGGTCGAGCCCGGCTCGCCCGAGGCCGCGCGCGTGAAGCAGGCGCTGATCGCCGAGAAGGCGTGGTCGCAGTACCTCGAGGTCGGCATCGGCCCCGACGCGGAGATCTTCACCAAGTCGCAGCCGATGTCCGCGGTGGGAACCGGCGCCGACATCGGCATCCACCCGAAGTCGTCGTGGAACAACCCGGAACCGGAGATCGTGCTCGCGGTGTCGGCCGAAGGGCGGGTGATCGGCGCGACGCTCGGCAACGACGTCAACCTGCGCGACTTCGAGGGCCGCAGCGCGCTCCTGCTCGGCAAGGCGAAGGACAACACCGGGTCGTGCGCGATCGGCCCGTTCGTGCGCCTGTTCGACGAGCACTACGGCGTGGAGGACGTCCGCCGCGCGGACCTCGCGCTGCGCGTCGAGGGACCCGACGGTTTCGTGCTCGACGGCGCGAGTCCGATGTCCGAGATCAGCCGCGACCCGCTCGACCTCGCGCAGCAGGCGATGGCCGGCAACCACCGGTACCCGGACGGCTACGTGCTGTTCCTCGGCACGATGTTCGCGCCGGTCAAGGACCGCCACGGTCCCGGGCAGGGATTCACGCATGTCGTCGGCGACATCGTCACCATCGCGACACCGACACTCGGCGCGCTCGTCAATCGCGTGAGGACGAGCGACACCGTCGCTCCCTGGACGATGGGCGCCGGCGCGCTGATGCGCAATCTCGCGCAGCGCGGGTTGCTGTAGCGCCTCGGACAGTTCGCTCGATCGCAGCGGGTCGGGCTTCGGTTCTCGTGGGTCAGGCTGACGGGGTTCGTGACCCCGTGACGCAAGGCGTCCGACTGAAGTCGGACCCACATGCGATCCGCGGTGCCCGCGGCCAGCCGAACTGCGTCTAGAATTCAAGTACCCACTTCCGCTGCGACGGCCCGCCATGTCTCCGCCTTCCACCTCGTCCCACGCCCCCGTCCGCCAGACGCCGCCGTTTCGCGCCGACCACGTCGGAAGCTTCCTGCGCCCACGCGCGCTGCTCGACGCCCGCGAAGCGTTCGCGAAGGGGGCGATCGACGCCGCGGCGCTGCGTGCGGTCGAGGACGCCGCGATACGCGACATCGTGGCCTTCCAGGAGGACCTGGGATTGCGCGGCATCACCGACGGCGAGTTCCGCCGCACCTACTTCCACATCGACTTCCTGACCCGGCTCGATGGCGTCGAGACCAGGGGCGGCATCGCGATCAGCTTCCACAGCAACGCGGGCAACGTCGATTTCGCGCCGCCGGTGATGCAGGTCACGAAGAAGGTACGTCACTCGAATCCGATCCAGCGCCGCGACTTCGAGTTCCTGAAGTCGGTCGCCACACGCACGCCGAAGGTGACGATTCCGTCGCCGACGATGCTCCACTTCCGCGGCGGCCGCGGCGCGATCAGCAAGGACGCGTATCCGGCGATGGAGGACTTCTTCGACGACATCGCGCAGGCGTACCGCGACGAAATCGCGGACCTCGCCGCCGCCGGCTGCACCTACCTGCAGCTCGACGACACCAACCTCGCCTACCTGTGCGACGCCAAGATGCGCGAGGGCGCGAAGGCGCGCGGCGACGATCCGGACGAGCTGCCGCGCCGGTACGCCGAACTCATCAACGCCGCGATCGCGACGAAGCCGGCGTCGATGACGGTCTGCGTGCACCTCTGCCGCGGCAACTTCAAGAGCGCCTGGGCGGCGGAAGGCGGTTACGAGCCGGTGGCCGAGGTGCTGTTCAACGAGCTGGCGGTCGACGGCTACTTCCTCGAGTACGACGACGCGCGCTCGGGCGACTTCGCTCCGCTGCGCCATGTCCCGAAGGGCAAGACCGTCGTCCTCGGGCTCGTCAGCACCAAGCTCGATCGGATGGAGACGAAGGACGACGTCAAGCGCCGGATCGATCTCGCGGCGCAATACATGCCGGTCGATCAGATGGCCGTCTCGCCGCAGTGCGGCTTCAGCTCGACCGTCCACGGCAACGACATCGCCGTCGCCACGCAGGCCGCCAAGCTCCGGCTCTGCATCGACGTCGCCCGCGACGTCTGGGGCGGCGTCTGACCCCTCTTGGCGGGAAACCGGGTCGGGCGCGAGCGTTCCGTTTCGGTCGGGCGCCTCTGCGGCGAATGCCCCCAAGGGAAAGCAGGGGCGGACTCGACTTTCCCGACCTCGCGCCTCGCTACTTCACATCCTTCATCATGTAGCGGAACGCGGCGGCCAACGGCGCGCCGACGAACGCCCAGTTGATGCCCTCGCCGTGCAGAATCCCGCCGACGAGGAAGAACAGCACGCCGCCCACGACGAACCAGACGATGATGGGCCCCCGGTTCCAGATGAACATCGTCTTCCCGGCGATGAAGGCGAAGGCCATGAACACGCCAGCCGTCAGGACGGCGCCGACGATCGCACCGGTCACGCCGCCCACGATTCCGCCGAGGATGGCGCCGACCATGCCGAAGAAGAACGCCCAGCCGCTCGCGGCGCCGATCCCCTGGCCTTTGAACGGACTCGGCGTGCCGGACGTGCCCTGCTGGGCGAGGCGATCGCGCAACTCGCGGGCCTCGCGCATCTCTCCCGCAACAGGATGGTGGACGCCGTAGTCTTCGCTCTTCACATGCCTCTTCCGGAGCCGAGGGCGGGGACCGCGCTCGTGGCTCCGCATGCTGGCAGACCCGGGGCGCGCCGACAATGTCCGCGAAACCGGGGTCTGCCCGCCCCTTCCGCCCCTCCCCGGCGCCGGCCCGGGCTCCCGCTTCCGGCGCAGCCGCGGCCGGGCTCCATACGCCCGCCTTATGGCCGTATCATCCGATTCGTTCCACGCGCCCAGGTTCGCAGCCCATACTTCCCGGTTGATTCGACCGATCGTCCCGCAGGGAGGACCCCCGATGTTCAGCAGCAACGCCTTCGCGGCGGTATCCGAGAGTCTGCCCGCCGGATTCATGCAGTGGTACGTGGGCCTGATGGTCCTGGCGGTCATCGTCGGCACGGTCCTCGACATGATCCACAAGGGCAGCGCGAAGTACTTCTTCGCCAATGCGCGCAAGACGCGCGCCCGGGGGAAGCCGGTCAACAAGGCGGCGATCGCGGCCAGGACGCTGGCGGTCGACGTCCTCGCGTCGGGCGAATTCTGCAACCCGCGCCGCCGCGTCGCCCACCTGCTCGCGATGTACGGGTTCATCTTGTACCTCGTCACCACCGCGCTGATGGTGTACTGCTATCCGACCGCCGCGACGACGACGCCGTCGATCGTGCCGCAGCTCTGGTGGCTCGGCGCCTTGATGGTCATGGTGGGCGGCTACTGGTTCTGGTTCTTCATCCGCGTGGACGTCGCAGCCGAAGGCCAATCGCCGTTGCGGCTGATGCGCGCCGACCTCTTCGTCCTCTCGCTCCTCGCGAGCGTCACGCTCGGCGTCCTGTGGGCCGGGCTGCAGGCGAGCGGCAGTTCGGCGTCCCGCGTCTTCTTCGGCCTCTACCTCCTCGCCACGACCGTGCTGTTCGTCGGGGTGTACTGGTCGAAATTCGCGCACATGTTCTTCAAGCCCGCGGCGGCGTTCGACAAGCGGATCGCCGAGGCCGACGGCACGAACATGAACCTGCCGCTGCAGACCCGCGACGACCCCGCGCAGCGCGAACGGCACTCGATGGAACTGCTGCGCGACGCCCCGATGGACATGGGCCTCGGCATCAAGCGCGACGCGCCGCGCCACTACTGACCCGAACACCCGCCCGCCGGAAGCCCGCGGAACCGAACCAGGAGCGAGTCACCATGCCTACCTTCGTGTACATGACGAGGTGCGACGGATGCGGACACTGCGTCGACATCTGTCCCTCGGACATCATGCACATCGACAAGACCTATCGGCGCGCCTACAACATCGAGCCGAACATGTGCTGGGAGTGCTACTCCTGCGTCAAGGCCTGCCCGCAGCACGCGATCGACGTGCGCGGCTACGCCGACTTCGCCCCGCTCGGCCACAGCGTGCGCGTCCACCGCGACGAGCAGAAGGGCACGATCGCGTGGCGGATCAAGTTCCGCAACGGCACCGAGAAGAACTTCCTGTCGCCCATCACCACCAAGCCCTGGGGCCAGGCGATTCCCAAGCTCGCCGACGTTCCCGCGCCCAGCAAGGAGATGCGCGACAGCGAGTTGCTCTACAACGAGCCGAAGTACATCCGCATGGATGGCGACGGGCTGCGCACGCTCGCGACGGCCGGCCTGAAGCTCAAAAAAGGGGTGTCCTACTAATGGCCTACGAAACCATCATCGAAGACGGCATCGACATCCTCGTCGTCGGCGCGGGACTCGGCGGCACGGGCGCCGCCTGGGAGGCGCGTTTCTGGGGGCAGGACAAGAAGATCGTCATCGCCGAGAAGGCGAACATCGATCGCTCGGGCGCGGTCGCGCAGGGCCTCTACGCCATCAACTGCTACATGGGCACGCGCTGGGGCGAGAACAACCCCGAGGACCACGTCCGCTACGCCCGCATCGACCTGATGGGCATGGTGCGCGAGGACCTGCTGTTCGACATGGCGCGCCACGTCGACTCGACGGTGCACCAGTTCGAGGAGTGGGGCCTGCCGATCATGAAGGACCCGAAGACCGGGCGGTACCTGCGCGAAGGTCGCTGGCAGATCATGATCCACGGCGAGTCCTACAAGCCGATCGTCGCGGAAGCGGCGAAGAAGTCCGCGGACAAGGTGTTCAACCGCATCTGCGTCACCCATCTGTTGATGGACGAGAGCCGGGAGAACCGGGTGGCGGGCGCGGTCGGGTTCAACGTCCGCACCGGCGACTACCACGTGTTCAAGTCGAAGACGGTGATCTGCGGCGCGGGCGGCGCGTCCAACATCTTCAAGCCGCGCTCGGTCGGCGAAGGCTCCGGCCGCACCTGGTACGCGCCGTGGTCGTCGGCATCCGCCTACGGCCTCCTGATCGACGCCGGCGCCAAGATGACGCAGATGGAGAACCGCATCGTGCTGGCGCGGTTCAAGGACGGCTACGGCCCGGTCGGCGCCTACTTCCTGCACCTCAAGACCTACACGCAGAACGGTCTGGGCGAGGAGTACGAGTCGAAGTGGTTCCCCGAACTGCAGAAGATGGTCGGCAAGGAGTACCTCGACCCGGAAGCCTCGCACCTCACGCATCGGCCGATTCCCACCTGCCTGCGCAACCACGCGCTGATCAGCGAGGTCAACGCGGGCCGTGGCCCGATCCACATGGTGACGATGCGCGCCTTCCAGGACCCGCACCTCGAGGAAGTCGGCTGGGAGAACTTCCTCGGCATGACGGTCGGCCAGGCGGTGCTGTGGGCCGCGACCGACGTCGACCCGAAGAACGAGAACCCCGAACTCACCACCTCGGAGCCCTACGTCATGGGCTCGCACGCGACCGGTTCGGGCGCGTGGTGCTCGGGTCCGGAGGACCTCTCGCCGCCTGAGTATTTCTGGGGCTACAACCGCATGACCACGGTCGAGGGCCTCTTCGGCGCCGGCGACGCAGTGGGCGGCACGCCGCACGCGTTCTCGTCGGGGTCGTTCACCGAGGGGCGCCTCGCCGCCAAGGCGGCCTGCAAGTACATCGACGACGGCAAGGGCGAGGGCATCGTCGTCTCGCAAGCCCAGATCGACCGCCGCAAGGAGGAGATCTACAAGCCGCTCGAGCACTACCGCATCTACCGCAACGCCATCGTCGCCGGTTCGGTCAACCCGCACTACATCAACCCCAAGCAGGGGCTGGACCGGCTGCAGAAGCTGATGGACGAGTACTGCGGCGGGGCGAGCGTCAACTACATGACCAACGAGAAGCTGCTGCACATCGGGTTGAAGAAGCTCGCGATCATGGAGGAGGATCTCCAGAGCCTCGCCGCCGAGGACATCCACGAACTGCTGCGCGCCTGGGAGCTGAAGCACCGCCACCGCGCGGCCGAGTGCGTCACCCAGCACACGCTGTTCCGCAAGGAGACGCGCTGGCCGGGCTACTACTACCGCGGTGACGCGATGAAGGTCGACGACGCGAACTGGCACGTGCTGACGGTGTCGCGCCGCGACCCGAAGACCGGCGAATACACGATGGAGAAGGCGCCCTGCTACCACCTCGTGGCCGACGAGAAGTAGCAGCGATCGCCGCGCGCGCGTGAACCTCACCGAGAAGACCGACGACGAGATCCTGGCGCTGGCGAAGCCGCTGTGGGGGGATCTCGTCAAGTACTCGAACGAGGGCAAGTACGGCGAGTTCTCGCGCAATTTCTCCGGTTCGCTCGCGCGCGCGATGGATCAGGTCGCGGCCGGCCACCAGTTCGCGCACAGCGAACTCGCGCGCAACCTGTCGGCGGAGTTCGACGCGCTCGGCACCATCCGGCGCGGCGAGCATGTGACGGTGCTGTTCCGGCAGCGAAGCACCAGGAAGCCGGGCGAATGGCTCGGCCGGCTGGTGCTGGGCTACGAGGACGGCAAGCTCCGGATCTTCGGCGCTTCCATCTTCTGATCGGCGAGCCGGAGACTGACGTGAGCGAGGTCATCCGCACCGGCAAGTTCGTCGAACTCACCTACAAGGTGACCGACCGCAAGACCGGCCACGTCCTCACGCAGGTCGAATTTCCGCTGGGCTACGTCCACGGGCACAACGAGATCCTCGCCCCCGCGGTCCACATGCAGCTCGAAGGCAAGTCCGCCGGCGACGTCATCGAGGTGCCGATCGACGGCAACGACATCTTCGGCCCGCGCGACGAGTCGCTCGTATTCTCCGACCGGATCGAGAACGTCCCCGAGGAGTATCGGAAGGTCGGCACGTCGATCCTGATGGAGAACGACCGGGGCGAGACCCGCAGCTTCGTCGTGACCCACCTGGACGACGACACGCTCACGGTCGACGGCAACAACCCGCTGTGCGGCCGCGTGGTCGTGTTCGCGCTCGAGATCCTGAACGTGCGCGACGCCACCGACGACGAGACGCGCGCGGGCGGGACGATCGCGAAGGGCGCCGACGTCGACGCGTCGCTGCTGCGATCGGTGTGAACGGCAATCCTCATCCGCAACTGCAAAGGCGAACCATGAGCGACCACAAACCCCCACCGGCCAAGGTCCCCGACGGCGTGACGCCCTACGTGACGACGCGGCAGATGCCGCCGAACGAGAAGGGCTTCGTCGGCTTCGAGACCATCTGGAAGAAGTTCCAGAAGGAAGTCGAGTACAAGACGCCGAAGAAACCGTAGCGCCGCACGGCGCGCCCCTGCCCCGGGGGGCGCCGGTTTTGTGCTTGAATAGTCCCCTCGAAACGGGGACCGGGCATGGCGGATCGGCGGCTCCAGGTGTTCCACGCGGTCGCGAAGCATCTCTCGTTCACCAAGGCGGGGGAAGCGCTCTGCATGACGCAGCCGGCGGTGACCTTCCAGATCCGCCAGCTCGAAGACCACTTCAACACCCGGCTGTTCGACCGCACCCACGGCCGCATCAGCCTCACGCCCGCGGGCGTGGTCGCCCTCGGCTACGCCGAGAAGATCCTGGGGCTGACCGCGGAGCTCGATGCGCGCCTGAAGGACCTGGGCGGCCAGGTCGCCGGTCCGCTGTTGATCGGTGCGAGCACGACCATCGCCGACTTCCTGCTGCCGCAGATCCTCGGGGAGTTCAAGGCGGCCTACCCGGGCGTCGTGCCGAGCCTGTTCGCGGGCAACTCCGAGGTCGTCCAGCAGCGCCTCGGCGACCGGGCACTCGACGTCGGATTCATCGAGGGCGGTTCGTACCTGCCGACGCTCGCGGGCGAACGGCTGTGCAGCGACGAGTTGCAGGTCGTCTGCACGCCGCGCCATTCGCTGGCGCAACGGAAGTCGGTGGCTGCCGGCGCCCTCGTCGAGCACGCCTACCTCACGCGCGAGCAGGGCTCCGGCACGCGCGAGGTGATCGACCGTTACCTGACGCAGGCCGGGATCGAACCGGCGACGCTCAACGTGGTCATGGAGGCGAGCAGTCCCGAAGCGCTCAAGGGGCTCGTCGCCGCGGGCATGGGCATCGCGATCATGTCGCGCGTCTCGATCCGCAAGGAAGTGCGCCTGGGCCTGCTCGCCGGCATCCCGCTCTCGCCGCCGATCACGCGGCAACTCACGGCCGTCTATCCGCGCGAGCGCATCCAGTCGGGCCTCGTCGGCGCCTTCGTCCAGTTCGCGAAGCTGCGGCTGGACTCGACTGTCGGCGACGAAGCGGATGCCGAGGCGCTCGCCTGCGAGGCGCGCAACGAGCAGTAGTCAGGATGCGCGGTCAGACCCGACATGGGCGACTTTCCGCGAAAGTTCGGTTCAGGAGCGTGGGGCGGTCAGGCGACAAAGCCGATGCGGCGCGTGGGTAGAGCCTTGCGCGCATCGTCGGCGGCGATGAGTTTCTTGATGGCATCGAACACCACGGAGAACTGCTCGTCGTACTTCTCCTCCATGGCCTCGATCTTTCTCGCGAGGTCGCGATTGGAGTCCATCAGGCGCCGCAACTGGACGAAGGTGCGCATGATCGCGATGTTCACCTCGACCGCGCGCGCCGAGCGCAGGACGCTGGAGAGCATGGCCACGCCCTGCTCGGTGAAGGCGTAGGGGCGGTAGCGGTATGCCCGTCGACGCGGGGATGTCATCACAGATTGTGATGACATGTGCGGTCGCTCGCGGACGCGGTCGTATTCCTCCGCTGTCAGGCGAAACATGAAGTCGCTGGGAAACCGGCTCCGATTTCGCTTGACTGCCTGATTCAGGGCATTCGTCGGGACGCGGTAGAGCGCGGCCAGGTCAGTGTCGAGCAGCACCTTCTCCCCTCGAGCCAGGAAGATCAGCGGTGCCAGGTTCTCGGTCTTGGGTCTGGCGGGCGGCATCCGAAGGCTCGTTCGCCTCCTCGCGGCGTCATTCCTCGATCACGGCACCAGATTGAGCGAACCGGCGTGATCCCGTCCATCGTCCACGTGGACGATGAAGGCGGGGAGGCAGCGGCATGCCCGGGAGTCGTGGCGGCAAGGCACCGTTGGCAACCGCGCCACTGGTCCGACGCGCTGCGGACCGAAGGCTGCCACAGGCCACGAGCCGGGACCGCGGCCGACGGGGCCTGCACCCTCAGCGCGGCTTCGCCTCCGGCCCCACGCCCCACGGCGGCGGCGCGATCGCGACGATCCGGCGGAACAGTTCGCGGAACGCCTTCGACGCGGGCACGCCGACGACCGGGTCCTCGTTCGACGCGAACGCGGCATCGATCGCCGTCCAGTCCTCCGCGGTGAGCGCTTCGCGGGCGAGCGGGAAGACCTCGTCCTCCTCCTTTCGCATGTGCTTCCAGTGGAAGTGCGCGTAACGCTCGACGCCGTCGGCGAAGGTGTCGAGCGCGCCGGGGTCGGCACGGAATCGCTCCCACATCGCCTCGAGATCGTGGAAGCGCTCGTTGCCGACGGTGTGCTCGCGCGACAGGGCGTCGAGGACCGGCGCTGCCCCGGGACGCCGCAGGCGCAGCCGCGCGAACAGATAGTCGTCCTCCTTCGGATGGTGCAGCTTCTCCGGAAACGCCTCGATGTAGTGGAACAGCGCGCCGAGCAATCCGTGGTCGGGTGCCATGCTGCCGTCGCGGATCGCCGCGACGAGGTGCCGCAGGCCCTCGATCACCGCGGTGATCGCGCGGTGCTCGTCCTCGATGATGCGAAGCGATTTCACCGGCCCTCTCCGATCACGCCACCGAGACCAGCTTCTGGAGCGTCGCCGGGTCGGCGAGCAGCGTGTCGCTGGACGACCGATGCGCGACGCGCCCGCGATCGAGCACGATCGCGTGCCGGGTCAGCGACAGCGCGAGCTTCGCGTGCTGCTCGACAACGATCACCGCCATGCCGCTCTCGACCACCAGCTCGCGGATCACGTTCATCAGCTCCTGCACGATGATCGGCGCGAGCCCTTCCATCGGCTCGTCCAGCAGGAGCAGCGACGGGTTGACCATCAGCGCGCGCGCGATCGCGAGCATCTGCTGCTCGCCGCCCGAGAGCTGGTTGCCGAGGTTCGCCTTGCGCTCCTCGAGCCGCGGGAACACGCGGTAGACGCCGCGCAGGTCCCACTTCCCCGGTCGCGCCACCGCGGTCAGGTGCTCCTCGACGGTGAGCGAGGCGAACATGAACCGCTCCTGCGGCACCCATCCGAGTCCTGCCCGGCTGCGCGCGTGGGTCGGCAGCGCGGCGAGGTCGCCGCCGCGCCAGCGGAGCGTCCCGCGGTGCAGGTGCGTGAGCCCCATCAGCGTGACGAGGAGCGTCGTCTTGCCGACGCCGTTCCGGCCGAGCAGCGCCAGGCTGTCGCCCTCCTCCAGTTCGAACGACACGTCGTCGAGGACGACGCCCTCGCCGTATCCGGCGGTCAGGTGCTCGACGCGCAAGAGCTCAGCCATGCTGCGCCTCGCCGAGGTACACCTCGCGCACGCGCGGATCGCGCTGGATCTCGTCTGGCGCGCCCTCGGTCAGCACGCGCCCGCCCACGAGCACCGTGATGCGCTCGGCGAACCGGAACACGAGCCCCATGTCGTGCTCGATGAACACGATGGTGACCTCGCGCGGCAGCTTCGCGATGACTTCGAAGAGTTCCGCGCTCTCGCCCGCAGGAATGCCGGCCGCGGGCTCATCGAGCAGGAGAATCGAGGGCCTGGTGGCGAGCGCGAGGGCGATCTCGACCAGGCGCTGCTTGCCGTAGGGCAGGTTTCGCGTCAGCGTGTTCGCCTCCGCGGACAGGTGGAGCGTCGCGAGCAGCGCGAGCGCCTCCTCGGCCTCCCCGCGACCGGACGCGACCGTCCGGTGCCAGACGCCGGCGCGCCCCTTGCGCTCGCTCACCGCGAGCACGACGGACTCCAGCACGGAGAGTCTGCCGAACAGCGTGTTGATCTGGAAGGTGCGGGTCACGCCGCGCTTGACCCGCTGGTGCGGCGGCAGCGCTGTCACGTCCTCGTCGCCGAGGAACACGCGCCCTCCGGTCGGCGGCAGCACACCGGTCAGGAGGTTGATGAGCGTCGTCTTGCCCGCGCCGTTGGGGCCGATCAGCGCGTGGCGCACGCCGCGTGGGAACGCGAGCGACACTTCGCTCGCCGCCTTGAAGGCGCCGAAGTGTTTCGACAGCCGTTCGGTGCGCAGCGCCGCCGTCACCGCCCGCTCCTCGCGAATCGGGTGCGAAGCGAATCGAGCGCACCGAGGATGCCGCCGCGCGCGAACAGCACGACAAGCACGAGCAGGAGGCCGAGCCAGAACTGCCAGTAGATCGGGTTCAGGTCGGAGAGCCAGTGGTGCGCGACCATGAACACCGCCGCGCCGACGAGCCCGCCGTAGAGCCGCCCGATGCCACCCAGGACGAGCATGATCATCAGGTCGGCGGAGCGCGGAAATCCGAAGACGTCGAGGCCCACGAACTGCGTCGTCTGCGTCAGCAGCGCGCCCGCGACGCCGGCGAAGGTCGCGCTCACCGTGTAGACGGCGACGAGGCGCCGCTGGACCGGCGCGCCGATCCCCGGCATCCGCTTGACGTTCTCGCGCACGCCGCGAAGCGACAGCCCGAACGGCGAGGCGACGATGCGTCGGGCGATCACGAACATCAGGAACACCACGACGAGGCTGTAGCCGTACGCCGTGCTGCCGGCCAGGTCCCAGGAGAACACCCCAAAGAGCCTGTTCATGGCCACGCCGGACAGCCCGTCGGCGCCGCCGGTGATCGACGACATCTGATTCGCCGCCTCGTAGAGCATGAGCCCGATCCCGAGCGTGACCATCAGGCGCGCGAGGTCCGAGCCGCGCACCACGAGGAAGCTCGTCGCGAAGCCGACCACCGTGGCGGCGGCCGCCGCGATGACGAGGCCCGAGATCGGTTCGCCCCAGCCGTGGACGGCGAGCACACCCGCGGTGTACGCGCCGATGCCGAAGTACGCCGCGTGGCCCAGAGACACGATGCCCGCGTAGCCCAGGATCAAGTCGAGCGACACCGCGAACAGGCCGGTGACGAGGATCTGGCTCGCGAGCACGCGATGCTGCGGAAACGCGAAGAACACCGCCACCAGCGCGATCCAGAAGACGATCTCGGACGCGCGCCAGCGGTCGGTGGGGAGTTGCGCTGCGGGCAAGGCGTCCGCGATCGACGCCTCCGCCCCGGTCACGCCCGCCTCCCGTAGAGCCCCGCCGGGAACAGGATCATCAGGAGGACCATCAGGAAGTAGATGATGAACGAGCCGATTTCCGGGACGTAGTACTTCCCGGCGACGTCGCAGATGCCGAGGACGATCGCTGCGACGAGTCCGCCCTTGATCGTGCCCGCGCCGCCGATCGCGACGACGAGCAGGAAGTACACGATGTACTTGAACGGGAACGTCGGATCGAGCCCGAGCACGTCGATGCCGAGCGCGCCGCCGAGGCCCGCGAGGCCCGAGCCCAGCGCAAAGGTGACACCGAACACCCGGTTCACGTTGATGCCGAGCCCCGAGGAAGCGACCGCGTTGTCGACCGACGCGCGCACCTGCGCGCCGAAGCGCGTCTTCACGAGCAAGAGGTGCAGCGCGAGCGTGATCACGGCGACGACCGCGATCAGGAACATGCGGTAGGCGCCGAGCCCGATCCCGGCCACCTGGACCTGCCCGCGCAGGAAGTCGGGCAGGTGCACCGGCTGCTGCGACGGTCCGAAGAAGTACGTCGTCGCGGCGATCGACATGAACACGAGGCCGATCGTGAACATCACCTGGTCGAGCGGCGTCGACCGGTACAGGCGCACGTAGAGTGTGCGCTCGAGCACGATGCCCGCGAGCGCCGCCACGACGAACGCGACCGGGAGCGTCGCGAGGAACGGGACGCCCGCCCGGTTCATCAGCACCGCGCAGGCGTAGCCGCCCAGCATCGCGAAGGCGCCGTGCGCGAGGTTGACGAAGTTCATCAGGCCCATCGTGACCGACAGGCCGATGCTGATGACGAAGAGCAGGCTGCCGTAGGCGATGCCGTCGAACAGGACGCCGAGCGCGTTGCCGATCATGGCGCGCCCGCCCGGAGCGGGATCCGCGACCGGGCGGCCGGCGGCGTGCCCGCCCGCCGCCCGGTCCTGCGCGGTGCGATCGCCGAGGCGCGTTCCGCGCCGATCAAATCTGGCCTCCCGGCCCGACGTTCTCGAACTTCGCGAACTCGATGTTCCACGGCTCTCCGTTCACCATCCTGGTTTCCCGGAGATAGACCGTCTGGACCACGTCGCGCGTGGCGGGATCGATCGACATCGGCCCGCGCGGACTCGTCCACTTCATGCCCTTCATCGCGTTCACGAGCTGTTCGCCCGTGCCGCCGGGCGCCTTCTTCACCGCCTCGTAGATCAGGTGCATGCCGTCGAAGCCGCCGACCGAGTGGAAATTCGGGCGCATGCCCGGGTTCGCCTTCATCATGGCAGCGACGTAGGTCTTGTTCTCGGGCGAATCGTGCGCCGCCGAGTAGTGCATCGACGTGATGACGCCGACGGCGGGCGCGCCGATGCTGACGAGGATGTCGTCGTCGACGACGTCGCCGGGGCCGATGATCCTCATCCCGGCCTGCTTCAATCCCCGCTCGTCGAACTGCTTCATCAGCGCGAGGCCCTCGCCCGACGGGACGAACACGAACAGCGCGTCCGCCTTCGAGTCCTTCGCGCGCTGCAGGAAAGGCGCGTAGTCGGGGTTGCGCAGCGGCGTGCGCACCGACTCGACGATCGTGCCTCCGGCTTCCTTGAACCGGGTGAGGAACGTTTTCTCGGAGTCGAGGCCGGGCGCGTAGTCGGTCACGAGCGTGAACACGCGCTTCAGGTTGTTCTGCGAGGCCCACAGCGCGACCGGCGCGGTGTTCTGCGGCAGCGTGAACCCGGAACGCACGATGAACGGCGAGCGCTGCGGGATCACCTGCGTGCCCGCCGCCATCACGATCATCGGCACCTTCGCCTCGGTCGCGACCGGGGCGGCCGCGAACGCGAGCGGCGTCAGGCCGAAGCCGGCGAGCACCGTCACCTTGTCCTGCACGACCATCTCCTGCGCGATGCGCTTGGTCGTCTCCGGCGCGAGGCCGGTGTCGTCACGGATGATCAGTTCGACCTTGCGGCCGGCGACGCTGTCGCCGTGCTGCGCCATGTAGAGCCGGCACGCCGCGGTGATCTGCCGGCCGGTCGACGCGAACGGGCCGGTCATCGGCAGGATCAGGCCGATCTTCACCGGCGCGTTCTGGGCGAACGCGAAGCGCGGCAGGGCTCCGAGCGCCGCGGCGCCGGCGGCGCCCTGCAGCACGCGGCGGCGAGCAGGCTGGAAGCGGTTCTTCATGGTTCTCCTCCTTCGAGTCGTGGTGGGGCGGGTCGTGCGTCGCGTTGCTCGGGCGCGTCGATGGCGCGAAGCGAACGTCAGCCGCGCCGTGCGGCGGCGTTGACCGCACGTGCACTGCGGCTGCCGAGCCGGGGAAACACGCGGCGCGCGTTCCCTTCGAAGATCTTGTGCCGGTCCTCCGCGGACAGCGCCTGCACCTGGTCGACGTAGCGGCGCGTGTCGTCGTAGTGGTGGCCGGTATCCGGGTCGATCCCCCGCACGGCGCCGACCATCTCCGAGGCGAACAGGATGTTGTCGACCGGCACGACCTTGGTCAGGAGCTCGATGCCCGGATAGTGGTAGACGCAGGTGTCGAACCAGACGTTGTTCAGCACCAGTTCCTTCAACGGCGGGCGCTTCATGTCCTGCGCGAGGCCCTTGTAGCGGCCCCAGTGGTAGGGCACCGCGCCGCCGCCGTGCGGGATGATGAACCGGAGCGTCGGGAAGTCGCGGAAGAGGTCCGAAGTCAGGAACTGCATGAACGCCGTCGTGTCGGCATTGATGTAATGCGCGCCGGTCGCGTGGAACGCCGGATTGCACGACGTGCTGACGTGCACCATCGCCGGCACGTCGAGCTCGACCATCTTCTCGTAGAGCGGATACCACCAGCGGTCGGTGAGCGGCGGCTCCGTCCAGTGACCGCCCGACGGGTCGGGGTTGAGGTTGCACCCGACGAACCCCAGCTCCTTCACGCAGCGCTCGAGTTCGGGGATCGAGTTCTCCGGCTTCACGCCAGGCGACTGCGGCAACTGGCAGACGCCGATGAAGTTGTCCGGGTAGAGCTGGCATACGCGATGGACGAGGTCGTTGCACAGTTCCGACCACTCGCGACTCGTCTGCTCGTTGCCGACGTGGTGCGCCATGAAGCTCGCGCGCGGCGAGAAGATCGTGAGGTCGGTCCCGCGCTCGCGCTGCATCCTGAGCTGCGCGTTCTCGAGGCTCTCGCGGATCTGGTCGTCGCGGATCACGAGTTCGGAACGCCGCGGACCCTTCGACGGATCCGCGAGCGCGGCGACCTGCCGCTTGCGCCAGGCCTCGAGTTCGGCGGGCGCCGTCGTGTAGTGGCCGTGGCAGTCGATGATCATCGGTGGTCCATCCCCGTCTCGTGCCCCCGGCCGCGCGCCCGCCAGCGGCGCGCGGCCCGGGGCGATGCAGCCTACGCGGCCTTCGCCAGCGCGGCGTCGTCGTTCTGCAACACCATCAGTCCCGCCGCCGTGTTCGAGATCGGCACGTGGTAGTTCGAGTGCACCTTGGTCACGCGACCGGGCAGCGCCGCGCGCGCGGCCATCCACGCCATGAATTCGGTGCCCTGGGCGCCGGCCTCGCGGACGAGGTCGAGCGCCGAGTAGCGGGTCAGCTTCAGCGGGTCGGTCAGGAGCGCGTCCATGCACATCAGGTCGAACGGCTTGTTGATGAAGCCGGCGCGCTCGCCGTCGAGCTGGTGCGACAGGCCTCCGGTGCCCATCACGAGGATCCGGGCGTCGCTCTTCCACGACCGCAGCGCGCGACCCACCGACTCGCCGAGCCGCCAGCTTCGCTTCGGCGAGGGCAGCGGATGTTGCACGTGGTTCATCGTGATCGGGACGACGCGCACCGGCCAGTCGCCGCCGCCGGGCCACAGCAGCGCCATCGGCAACGTGAGGGCGTGGTCGACCTTCATCTCCTGGCAGGTCGTGATGTCGAACTCGTCGGCGACGAGCGCCTCGATGACGTGCCACGACAGGGCCGGATCGCCCTGGATCGGCTTCAGCGTCGGAATGCCCCAGCCCTCGTCCGTGTTGCGGTACTCCGGCGCCGCACCGACCGCGAACGTCGGCATCTTGTCGAGGAAGAAGTTGAGGCCGTGGTCCTGGAAGAACACGACGGCGACGTCGGGCTTCACGCGATCGAGCCACGCGCGCGCCGGCGGATAGCCGTCGAAGAACGGCTTCCAGTACGGCTCCGACTCACGGTGCTTCGCGATCGCGCCGCCGATCGCCGGAACATGCGACGTCATGATGCTGCCCACGATGGTGGCCATGGCTACCTCCCCGCCTCGACGAGCTTCGCCTTGAAGGCGTCCTTCGTCATGCCCGTCTGCTGCGCCCCGACATCCTGCACGTCGAGCCCGAAGATGCCCGCGAACTTCGCGAGGTAGTAGATGTTGCCGCCCGCCGCGATCAGTTCCAGCACGTTTCGGTGCGCGACCGCCGCGCGCTGCTCGGGCGAGAGCCCGAACTTCGCGCAGTACGCGTCCTCGTCCCGCTTGAACGCCTCGCGGTTCTCCGCCGAGTTGAACGAGTAGCACATGGCGTTCAGCGCGTAGCCCTTCTGAGCCATGTGCCCGTCGAAGATCGGTGTTCCCGGTATGCCGTAGTCCCGCTTGCCTGTACCCATGTCCGTCTCCTCAGGGTGTCCCGTGGTCGCGGTCCGGTCCCCATAGGGGCGCCGCCCTCCGCGATCGGTCCAGTCTGCGTTTCGCCCGGGCCGCCGGCCTTGCTCCGCGTCAACCGATCGCCAAGCCCCTCCCCGTCAGGGCTGCTGCGCCAGGTCCCGCTCAAGCTTCGCCAGGGTCCGGTAGCAGGGCATCACCTGCGCGACGCTCGCGTTGGGCTCCCGACCCTCGCGGATCGCCGCCACGAACTCGCGGTCCTGCAGCTCGATGCCGTTCATCGACACGTCGACCTTCGAGACGTCGATCTTCCGGTCCTTGCCGTCGACGAGGTCGTCGTAGCGCGCGATGTACGTCCCGGTGTCGCCGATGTAGCGGAAGAAGGTCCCGAGCGGCCCGTCGTTGTTGAACGACAGCGACAGCGTGCAGATCGCGCCGGTCGAGCTCTTCAACTGGATCGACATGTCCATCGCGATGCCCAGTTCCGGGTGCATCGGACCCTGGACCGCATGCGCGGTGATCACCTCGCCGCGCGCCTGCCAGGCGAACAGGTCCACGGTGTGCGCCGCGTGGTGCCACAGCAGGTGGTCGGTCCAGGAGCGCGGCTGGCCGAGCGCGTTGATGTTCCGGCGCCGGAAGAAGTAGGTCTGCACGTCCATCTGCTGGAGGTGGAACTCGCCGGCGAGGATCCTCCGCCGCACCCACTGGTGGCTCGGATTGAACCGCCTCGTGTGCCCCACCATCGCGACCTTGCCCGACGCGCGCTGGGCGGCGAGCACGGCTTGTGCGCCGGCGAGCGAGTCGGCGAGCGGAATCTCGACCTGCACGTGCTTTCCCGCCTCGAGGCAGGCGATCGACTGGCTCGCGTGCATCGGCGTCGGCGTCGCGAGGATCACGGCGTCGACGTCGCTTCGCGCGAGGCTCTCGGCGAGGTCCGTGGCGACGTGGCCGATGCCGAAGCGGCGCGCGACTTCCGCGGTCGGCTCGCGCGTGCGGCCGACGAGCGAGGTCACCTGCACGCCGTCGATCCTGGCCAGCGCTTCGAGATGCTTGATGCCGAACGCGCCGGCGCCGGCGAGGCAGAGCTTCATGACGGGTTCTCGAGGATGATGTGCCCGACCGCGGTGTTCGACGCGGGGACGTGGTAGAAGCGGTAGACCTCGCGCGCCCGCTCGTCGAGCGCGCCGCGCATGACGAGCCACATGACGAGTTCGATGCCTTCCGAGCCCGCCTCGCGCACGTACTCGACGTGCGGCTTTCGCACCAGCGATTGCGGGTCGCGCGTGAGCGCATCGAGGAACGCGGTGTCGAACACGCGGTTGATGAGGCCGGCGCGCGGACCCTGCAACTGGTGCGACATGCCCCCGGTGCCCCACACCATCACGTTCAGGTCCCGGTCGAACGATTCGACCGCCTTGCGGATCGCGCGGCCGAGGTTCCAGCAGCGGCGTCCGGTCGGCGGCGGATACTGGACGACGTTCACGGCCAGCGGAATCACCTTCACCGGCCACGCCGCCGGCTGTCCGAACATCAGCGACAGCGGGACCGTGAGCCCGTGGTCGACGTCCATCCGGTTGACGATCGTCATGTCGAACTCGTCGAGGATCGTCGACTGCGCGATGTGCCAGGCGAGTTCCGGATGGCCCCGCACGACCGGCACCGGCCGCGGGCCCCAGCCCTCGTCGGCCGGGGCGAACGACTCGGCGCAGCCGATCGCGAAGGTCGGAATGATCTCGAGCGAGAACGCCGACGCGTGGTCGTTGTAGACCAGCACGACGACGTCGGGCCGGTGCCCGGCGATCCAGCGCTTGGAGAACTCGTAGCCCGCGAACACCGGCTGCCAGTACGGCTCGCCCGTCTTGCCGAGGTCGATCGCCGCGCCCACCGCGGGGATGTGCGAGGTCGTGACGCCGGCGGTGATGCGCGCCATCGCTATCGCGCCGGATCCGACTTGCTGCGGTTGCCCGAAGGCGAACGTCCGCCGGCGACCATCATGGCCTTGTACTCGTCCTCAGGCATCCCGGTCATCTTCGAGGCGAGGTTCTGGAACGAGAAGCCGTCGGTCGCGCCGATCTTCGCGAGGAAGTAGATGTTGCCGCCGAGCGCGATCATCCGGTTGTAATCGCGGTCGATCACCGCCTGCCGCTGCTCGCCGGTCATCGGGAAGCGCTCGAGATAGGCGCGCTCGTCCGCCTTGAACGCCTTCCGGTTCGCGTCCTTCATCAGCGACATGCAGAACATGTTGAGGTGGTAGCCCAGCCGCGACTGCGTCGCGTCGAACACCGTCGTGCCGGGAATGTCCCTGAACGCTTCGTTGTATTTCATGTCGGGCGCGCGTCGTTCCAGTAGAGTCGCATCGGGTTGTCGACGAGGAGCGCGCGCTGCAGTTCGGGCGTCGGCGCGATGCGCGGGACGTAGTCGACGAGCTTCCCGTCGTCGGGCATGTGCGACTTCATGTTCGGGTGCGGCCAGTCGGTGCCCCAGAGCACGCGGTCGGGGAAGGTTTCGACGAGGTGCCGCGCGAACGGCACCACGTCGTCGTAGCCGGGTGGCCCCGACACCGACAGGCGTTCCGGACAGCTCACCTTCGACCAGACGTTGGGGTGCTCGCGCATGAGCGTCACGAAACGCTGGAATTCCGGGCCGTCGACGGGCTTCCCCGCATCCGGCCGGCCCATGTGGTCGACGACGACGACCGTCGGCAGCGCGGTGAAGAAATCCCGCAGCTCGGGCAGGTCCTTCGCCTCGAAGTAGACGACGACGTGCCAGCCCAGCGGCGCGATGCGATGCGCGATCTCGACGAGCACCTCGCGCGGCGTGAAGTCGACCAGCCGGCGCACGAAGTTGAAGCGCGTGCCGCGCACGCCCGCCTCGTGCATCGCCCGCAGTTCCGCGTCGCTCACGCCCCGCGCGACCGACGCGACACCGCGCGCCCGGCCCTGCGAGTGCAGCAGGGCATCGACCAGCGCGCGGTTGTCGTTGCCGTGGCAGGTGGCCTGCACGACCACGTTGCGCTCGAACCCGAGGAAGTCGCGCAGCGCGTAGAGCTTCTCCTTCGGCGCGTCGCAGGGCGTGTACTTGCGCTCCGGCGCCCAGGGAAACACGTCGCCCGGCCCGAACACGTGACAGTGCGCGTCTACCGCGCCCGGCGGCGGCCGGAAGCGCGGCTTCGACGGATTCGGGTCGAACGGGATCCAATCGGCGTCCATCTGCTGCCCGGTCGTGCGCGGGGTCGCCGCTGAACCTTGCGCGGCTTCTGCTGCCGGCCCGCGGACCTCGCCCGTGCGCGCGGTCATGTCAGTCGACATATTTGAGGCCGGCCTTCGCCAGCGGCTCGCGCATGCCGTAGAGGTCGAGCCCGAGTTCGCCCGCCGCGAGGCGCGCACGCTTGGCCTCCTCGTTCTGCTCGCGCGCCTGTGCCGCGTCCGCGACGGCCGTGGCGCGCTCGCGCGGCACGACCACCACGCCGTCGTCGTCTGCCACGACCACGTCGCCCGGATTCACCAGCATCCCCGCGCAGACGACGGGCACGTTGACCGACCCGACGGTCGCCTTGACCGTACCCTTCGCGTGGATCGCCTTCGACCACACCGGGAACTTCATCGCCGACAGCACGGCCGCGTCGCGCACGCCGGCATCGATGACGAGACCGCGGCAGCCGCGCGCCCGGTACGAGGTCGCGAGGAGATCGCCGAACATGCCGTCGTCGTTGTCGGTCGTGACCGCGACCACGCAGACGTCGCCCGGTCGCAGCAACTCCGCGGCGACGTGCAGCATCCAGTTGTCGCCGGGGTGCGCGAGCACGGTGACGGCAGTCCCCGCCACCGCCGCGCCCGGCCAGACCGGACGCAGGTACGGCTTCATGAGGCCGGTGCGGCCCTGGGCCTCGTGCACGGTCGCCACCCCGGCACGCGCGAGGCGATCGACCGCGCCCGCGTCGGCGCGCGCGATGGTGCGCACCGCCACGCCCAGCCTGCCGAACTCGCTCATGCCCTCTCCTTCATGGTTGCGCCGCCCGGAACACGGCCCTCGCGGCGCCACGAACCGCGGGCGCGGCCCGCGATCCTGTCGTTCCGGACAGTGTGCCCCCCGGGCCATCGGTTGAAAAGCGCTATGCCGGCACTATCAGTTATGCCGGATCGGCATGCCAAGCGTCTCGACCGTGCGGGACGGCTACGCGGGCTCCATCCCGCGGCGGCGCTTGGCGACGTCCGCCGAAGGCGAGGCCAGGTAGGCGAGCAGCGCGCGCCCCGCGTCCGGCCGTGCCGAGGTCGCCGTCACTGCGCCGGAGAAGGTCGTGACGATCTGGATCGGATCGGGCAGCGGTCCGAGCACGTCGATGCCCGGGAGGTCCCGGAGTTCGGAGAGCTGCTGGAACCCGAGATCCACGTCGCCGCGCGCCACCAGCGTGCCGACCGGAACACCGGGCGGCGCCTGCACGATCCGCTCGGCGATCGCACCGGCGATGCCCCAGCGCTCGAACAGCTTCGCGAGCCTCACTCCGCTCGGTCCGGTCGAATAGCCGATCGCGCGGGCGTCCAGGACCGCGCGCCGCACGTCGTCCTCGGTGGCGATGGACGGCCGCGGCCCGCCGGCGCGCACCGCGATCGCCACGCCGGAGCGCACGAGATCGACGCGACTGCCCGGGACGAGCCGGCCCTCGCGAGCGAGTTCCCCGATCGCATCGGACGCGAGGATCGCCACGTCGAACGCCTCGCCCGCGCGCAGCCGCTTCGCCGCGTCGACGCCGCCCATCGCCGACAAGGCCGCCGGCTGGCCCGCGCGGCTCTCGTACGCGGCGAGGAGCTCGGCGAGCACCTGCCGGGTGGCCATCGACGAGACGATCGCGAGCGGAGCGTTCATGGCGTGGGCGTGGCTCCCAGTGTGCGCCGGCGCCGCCCCCGCGGACAGGCGCATGGGTAGACTAACAGCTATGCCGTCCCGGCATCGGATCATGGACCTGAAGCAGCTCGAATACTTCGTCGCCGTCGTCGACCTCGGCACCTTCACCGGAGCGTCGCGGATGCTCGGTGTCGCGCAGCCCGCGATCAGCCGGCAGGTGCGCTCGCTCGAAGTCGAGTTGCGCCAGAACCTGCTGCTGCGCAACGGCCGCGGCGCGACGCCCACCGAGGCGGGCAAGCGCCTGCTGGTGCACGCCCGGAGCATCCTGCAGCAGGTCGAGCGCGCGCGCCGCGAGGTCGACGACGTCAAGGGGGCGCCGGTCGGGCAGGTCGTGCTGGGACTGCCGCCGACCCTCGCACGCGCGCACACCGCGCAGATCGTGCGCGAGTTCCGCCGCCTCTATCCGAAAGCGTCGATCAGCATCGTCGAGGGACTGTCGGTCCACATCCTCGAATGGGTCGCGGTCGGCCGCGTCGACGTGGGCGTGCCCTACAACCCGGCCCCCTCGCCCGCGATCGCGTTGACGCCGCTGATCGAGGAGCCGCTGTGCCTCGTCAGCCGGCGCACGACGCGGCGCGTTGCGGCCACGGTGAAGCTCCGCGAACTCCCCGACTATCCGCTCGTCATTCCGAGCCGTCCACACACGATCCGGGCGCTGGTCGAGTCGCGGCTCGCGTCGATCGGCGCGAGGCCGCAGGTCGTGCTCGAGGTCGACGCCGTCGGTGCGATCCTCGAACTCGTCGCCGAAGGCCAGGGCCACGCGATCCTGTCGCGGCGGGCGGCGAGCACGGCCGAGGTCGCGCACAAGCTCGTCGCGCGTCCGATCGTGCGTCCCGCGCTGACGAGTTCGCTCGCCATCGCCGTCTCGTCGCAGCGACCGGCGACGCCGGTCCAGGAGGCCGCGGTGGCCATGGTGACCGAACTCGTGTCGGCGGCCCTGTCCCGGAACGACCCGCCGCGTCGCGCCCACCGCTGACGTGCGCGATCGCCGCATCGTCGTCGCGCGCCGCTGGACCGGACTGGGCGATTGCCTCGTGTCGCTGCTCGCGGCGCATCGCTACGCGAAGGCGACGAATCGCGCTCTGGTGATCGACTGGCGTTTCACCGCGTATGCTCCCAGCGACAACCTGTTCGCGCTCGCCTTCACCGCACCCATGGTCTGGGACGGCGTGGCGACCGAAGTCGTCGATGCCGGACGGGGATTCGAGATCTCCGGGCCGACCTGGCCGATCGGATGGACCGGCGCGATGCTCGCCGACGCGCCGGTCGCGGGCGAGCGATGCAACCACGCGCAGGTCGTCGAACGGATCGCTTCCGGCGCCGACGTCGCCGCCCCGGTCGTCGTGTTCGACGGCTGCATCGCGCCGCTCGCCCCAGACGCCCCCACCAGCAGGCGCCTCCTGTCCTCGCTTCGCGTGCGCGACGACGTGCGCGACGCGGTCGAACGGTTCGTGCGCGAGCGATTCGCCGGACGCCCGACGGTCGGCGTCCACGTGCGGCACGGCAACGGCGGCGACATCGGGACGCACGCACCGTACTGGCACCGACCCGGTCAGACGCTCCTCGCCATCGCCGACGACGTGCGAGCGGCAGTGGCGGCGCTCGCGCAAGAGAGCGACACGCCGCCCGTCGTGTTCCTGAGCACCGACAGCGGCGAGATCGATGCAATGCTCAGGCGCGTGCTGCCCGGCGTCGTGACCTGGCCGAAGCGCTTCCGCCCGGCGGGCGCGGGCGAACTCCACCTCGGCTCCAACGCGGTCGAGGGCTTCGTCGACGCGCTCGTCGACATGCTGCTCTTGGGCGAGGTCGACCGCCTCGTCCGGTTCCCGCCGGGGAGCGCCTTCTCGTTCTGGGGCTTCGTGATGTCGGGACGGCGTGAGCATCGCGGGTCCGGCCCGCGAAGCTGACGCATCACCGTCCACGGGGCGGGCCGCGCATCCGTCGTATATTCGGGGGGCGCGACGACGCGCCGACGATTCGCCTCTCACGACCCGGACGCCATGGCCACGAACGAGACCCCCACGCCCTCCCTGCCGACCTCGCCCGCGACCGCGGAATTCAACGGACCGATCGTCATCGTCGGCTTCGGCTCGATCGGCAAGGGCGCGCTGCCGCTGATCCTGCGGCACATCAACTCGCCGCGCAAGAAGATCGTCGTGATCGACCCCGACGACAGCGCGCGGCGGCTGGCGGAACTCGAAGGCGTGCGCTTCATCAAGTGCGCGCTGACGCCTGACAACTACCGCAAGATGCTGACGCCGCTCGCCCGCGGCGGCTTCCTCGTCAACCTGTCGGTCGACGTGTCGTCCGCAGCGCTCATCCGCCTGTGCAAGGACATCGGGACGCTCTACATCGACACCTGCATCGAACCGTGGGCCGGCGGTTACCTCGACCGGTCGAAGCCGCTCGCGATGCGCACGAACTACGCGCTGCGCGAGGAGGTCCGGGGAATCCACCGCGACGGCCCGACCGCGGTCATCGCGCACGGCGCGAATCCCGGCATGGTGAGCCACCTGTACAAGCACGCGCTGGTGCGGCTCGCCGCCGACCTCGGTCGCACCGTCGCGCCCGAGACACGCGAGGAGTGGGCCGAACTCTCGCGCGACCTGGGCGTCAAGGGCATCCACATCGCCGAGCGCGACACCCAGTGGGCCGACATCCCGAAGCAGCCGAACGAGTTCGTCAACACCTGGTCGGTCGAGGGATTCCTCTCCGAGGGGCTGCAGCCCGCCGAATTGGGCTGGGGCACGCACGAGCGCCACATCCCGCCCGAGGCCACGTTCCACGTCCACGGCTGCCGTGCGGCGATCTTCCTCACGCGACCGGGCGCGACGACGCGCGTGCGCTCCTGGACCCCGAACGCGGGCCCGATCCAGGGCTACCTGATCACGCACAACGAGTCGATCTCGATCGCCGACTACCTGACCATCGAGAAGGACGGCGAGGCGGTCTATCGCCCGACGGTCCACTACGCCTACCACCCCTGCGACGACACGATCCTGTCGCTGCACGAATTCCAGGGTCACAACCTGCGCCACCCGGAGTCGGTGCGCGTGATGAACGACGAGATCGTCGACGGCATGGACGAACTGGGCGTGCTGCTCTACGGGCATGCGAAGAACGCGTTCTGGTACGGCAGCCACCTGACGATCCACGACGCGCGCGCGCTCGCGCCCTACCAGAACGCGACCGGCCTGCAAGTCACCTCGGCCGTGGTGGCCGCGATGATCTGGGCGATCGAGAACCCGCGCCGCGGCGTCGTCGAGGCCGACGAACTCGACCACGACCGCATCCTCTCGATCCAGGAGTCCTACCTCGGCAAGCTGGTCGGCGCCTACACCGACTGGACGCCGCTCGACAACCGCGGCGATGGACTCTATCCCGAGGATCTCGATCTCGACGATCCGTGGCAGTTCCGCAACGTCATCGTCCGATAGATCGGAGCACGCGCGTCGCACGGCTCGCGCGATGAACGTTCCGAGTGCTCGCTGGCGTCCGTTCGCGCGCACGCTCGGATGCGCTGCGTGGGAGCGCGTGTCGCTCTCCGGGCCGGGCCAGCCCGCGGAGTCCGGCGCGATTCGCGGTCGAAGCCGCCCCCTTTCCTACCGGGCCGCCGTCCGCCCCGGGGGTGCGGGGCGCCCGTCCCGGCGCGCTCGTCGCCTCGATGGCCTGCGCAGCGCCACACCGGCGACGATCGCGTCCAGGACCGCGTGGAAGGCGAGGCGCGCCGTGAGGGGAACGAACGGGCGGTCCTCCCGGTGCAAGTTGACGTGGATCTGTATGTCGGCAACCTCCGAAACGGGCGAGCCCGCCGGAGCGAGGGCGATGACCCGGGCGCCGGTCGACTTCACCATCGCCGCGCTCTCGACGAGGAAACCCGTTCGTCCCGACAGCGACAGGGCCAGCATCGCATCGGCGGGCGTGAGCAGCGGGGCCGCCACCGATTGCAGGTAGGGGTCCGAATAGGCGACCGCGTTCACGCCGATGCTGGACATGCGGTGCTGGACGTCGCTGGCGATGAAGCCTGAAATGCCGAAACCGTAGATCTCCAGCCGGCGGGCCGTGGCGATCCTGTCGATCGCGCGCGTGACGGCATCGAGATCGAGATCGCGCCGCGCGTCCGCGAGGCAGCTTGCGGCCCGGTCGAACACGTTGCCTACGATGCCGGCAAGCGGATCGCGCGGTTCGAACTCGGAGCGGTCCTCGGTGCGCGACTTGGCGAGCGCGCGCACCAGCTCCAGTTTGAAATCGGGAAATCCGGCGCAGCCGACCCGCCGGCAGAACCGGATCACCGAGGGCTCGCTGACGCCAGCGAAGTTCGCCGCGTCCGTCACCGTCCAGGTCACGGTGACGTTCGGCTTGTCGAGCACGAGCTCCGCGAAGCGCCGTTCCGCGCGCGGCAGTTGCACCAAGGTCCGCCGGATGCGGTCGATCAGCGCGGAGTCTTCCGGCCACGGGGCGCCGGGTTCCATGCCGTCCATTCAGCCGCCCAGTAGCATGCCGGGACTCCGCATCCCGCGGGTGAGCGATCGGAGCAGCACACCGGTCAGCGCCACGACGGCGAAGATGATCAGGATCACCAGCACGGAATAGGCCGAGGCCTGGCCCAGCTCGACGTTGGTGATGCCCTCCAGGATCTTGACGGTGACGAGCGTCCAGTTGAGCGAGACGAGGAACACAGTCGCGCTGATCGCCGTCATGGCCCGGATGAACAGCACCGTCATCCCGGCCGCGAAGGCCGGCAGGACGAGGGGCGTCACGACCCGCCGGAAGGTGGAAAACGGCCCGGCGCCGAGACTGGCCGAGGCCTCCTCGATCGCCGGATCGACCTGTTGCAGCAGCGCGATCGTCGTCCGCGTGCCGACCAGGCTGTAACGAAAGACGTAGCAGATCACCAGGATCGCCGCACCTCCGGTCAGCACCAGCGGCGGACGGCTGAAGGTGATCAGGAAGGCGATTCCGACGATGGTGCCCGGCAGCGCGTAGTCGAGCATCGAGGTGAACTCGAGCGCCCGGCGCCCCGGGAACGAATAGCGTGCCAGCACATAGCCCAGGATCACGGCGAAGGCACTGCCGATCGGCATGCTGATGCCGGCGACAATGAGCGTGTCACGAAACACCGGCCATCCCTGGGTGAAGGCGGTGGTGTAGTGGATGAGGGTGGGCGTGTGATTGGCGCCCAGCGCCTGGACCAGCGAGGCATAGACGATGATGCCGTAGAAGACCACGACGAGCATCACCACCACGAGTGTGATCGCCCAGACCAGCGACAGCGCGCCGCTCGAGAGGGTCGTCAGCGCGCCGCCGGACGCGGCTTTGCCCGATACGCTCACGTAAGAACGTTCGCCGATCCAGTAGCGCTGCATCATGTAGATGCCGAGGGCCGGGAAGACGAGCAGCAAGGCGAGCGCAGAGCCGCCCTCGAGGTCGTACATGCCAGTGATCTGCAGATACGCTTGGGTCGGCAGGACGGGGAACTTGGTCGACGCCAGGACGAGCGGCGTCGCGAAATCGGCGAGCGAGGCCGCGGAGAGCAGCAGGAAGCTGTTGGCGAGGCCGGGCATCGCCATTGGGAGGGTCACGGTCCGGAACACGTGCCAGCGCGCCGCGCCCAGGCTGAACGCCGCGTCCTCGATGCTGCCGCTGGCGTTGGCGAGCACGCCCTTCAGCGCCAGGTAGGCGAGCGGGAAATAAGTCAGGGTCTCGGCGATCAATACCCCGTGCCAGCCGTAGATGACGAAATGTTCCAGACCGAAGACGGAATAGCTGACGAGCCCCCGCGGTCCCAGCGCCAGGATGATGGAGATTGCCACCGCGAAGGGAGGTGACACCAGGGGCAGGAGGATGACGGCGTCGATCGCGAGGCGCGCCCACCTGGCGAGGTTCCCCCGCGTCGCGAGGAGCGCCATCGCAAACCCGATCGCGGTGCCGATCCCCCCGACGAGGATCGCCAACACGATGCTGTTGCGCAGCGCGACCCAGGTGGTCCGGTGCGCGAACGTATCGCGCAGGATCCTCCCGGTGAAGCCGCCCTCGCCGTGCACCACCTGCGTGACGAGCTGCAACAGCGGAAAGAGGATGAACGAGACAACCAACACCCATAGCACGACCAGCACCGGCCCCAGCCCGGCATCGCGTGGCTTCCCGCGCCATGCCGAGCCGAGGGCCGTGGTGAGGGTGGCCATCGCGGGAGGCGCCCGGCGGGCGCCAGATCAGCGGGCCACCTCGTTGACCCATTGATCGACGAGGCGCTTGCGGTTGGCGCCGGCCCACTCCAGGTCGACCTGGTAGAGCTTCACCGCCTTCATCATCTCCGCCATCTCCGGCTCGGGCTTCGCCTGCGGATGCGCGGGCAGGACGAAGATGCTGTTGGCGACGAACAGATCCTGCATCGCGGGAGAGGCCGCCCAGTCGAGGAACCTGGCCGCCAGTTCGCGATTCTTCGCGCCCTTGATCATCGCCATACCCTCGATCCCCTCCACCACGCCCTCCTTCGGCGCGGTGATCACGACGTCATACCCCTTCTTCTTGGTCTCCAGGGCTTCCACCGTGTGCAGGAGCGCGACCGCCGCCTGCCCCATGGCGACGGGAATGGCGCCACCCGCTCCGCTCTTGGTGTAGGACTGGACGTTGGCGTTGAGTTTCTTCTGGTAGTCGAGCGCCTTGGCCTCGTCCTGGCCAAACGCGTAGTAGATCGACAGAAGGCGCGTCATGGCGGTGCCGGAGGTGCGGGCGTCGGCCGTCTGGATCTGGTTCCGATAGACCGGATTAAGCAGGTCGGCCCAGGAGGTCGGTGCGGACAGCTTCTTCTCCTTGAGAAACGCCGCGTTCGTCATGAACACGATGGTCAGGCGTGCGAAGCCGGTGTAGAACCCTTGCGGGTCCTTGTAGATGTCCGGGGTGGCCGCCCAGCCGGGACCTTTGTAGGGTTCGAGCAGCCCCGCGTTCTTGGCGGCGTGAAACGTGTCCGCCGGACCGCCGAACATCACATCGGCCTGCGGATTGCTTCGTTCCGCCTGCAGCCGGGCGAGAAGTTCACCGGCCGACTGGCGCACGAACTGGATCTCGATCCCCGTCTGCTTCGTGAACGCCTTGAAGAGCGGTGCGGAGAAGGGCTCGGGCCAGGCCGTGTAGACGCGCAGCTTCTCCTGGGCCTGTGCGGTGACGGCCGTGGTGACGAAGATCATCGCGGCGCCGGCCATGCCAAACATGGCCCGCAAGACGGTTCTTCTGCTCATGGTCTCCTCCGTTGGGGGGGTGTGCCAACATGTGGCTCACGGGACTCAACTCGATCGCGGAGCCGGTTTGATCAAATGCGCGTTGTCTGGCTTCCAGCGCAGGCCGACACGCGATCCGATGGGGAACCCCGTCCGCCGCGCGTCGTTGTAGACGACTGCCTGCAGCCGCAGGTCGCCGGCCGCCAGCGCATACTCGGCCTTCTCGCCGAGGAAGGTTCGGTCCAGTACGACGGCCTCGACCGCGCCACTCGCCTCGGCCTCGATCATGAGTGCCTCGGGCCGGACGACCAGCGTACATTCTTCGCCGACGCTCCACGGCAGCTCGCTTGCCACCGCCAAGGACCGGTCGAGAACGCGAAGGTCGACGATGCCGGGCCGCGTGCCTTCGACGCGCGCGGGAAGCGTATTGGTCTTGCCGATGAAGCGGGCGACGAATTCGGAAGCAGGCGTGCAGTAGAGATCCTCGGCCGTCCCGACCTGGGCGATCTCGCCGGCTTCCATCACCACGATCGTGTCGGAGACGGCCATCGCCTCCTCCTGGTCGTGGGTAACGTAGATCGTCGTGATGGCGAGATCCTTCTGGAGGCGCCGCAGCTCCTCGCGCATCTGGACACGGAGCTTGGCATCGAGGTTCGACAGCGGCTCATCGAACAACAGGACCCTGGGGCGCATCACCACCGCGCGCGCCACCGCTACACGCTGCTGCTCACCGCCGGACAGCTGCGCCGGATGGCGAGTCTCGTAGCCGGGAAGGCCGACCGTCTCCAGCGTGGCCGCGACGCGCGCGCCGATCTCGCGCTCCGCCATCTTCTGGACGCGCAGCGCATAGGCAACGTTCTCGAAGACCGTCAGGTGGGGGAAGAGCGCGTAGCTCTGGAAGACGAAGCCGATGTTGCGCCGATAGACGGGGGTGCGGCTCACGTCCTCGCCGCCGATGAGAACGCGGCCGGCGTCGGGGGATTCGAAGCCCGCGATCATCCGCAGGGTCGTGGTCTTGCCACAGCCGGACGGCCCCAGCAGCGTCATGAACTCGCCCGGCTGGGCCGTGAAGTTGATGCCGTTCACGCCCGCAACCCGCCGATCGGCGCCGCGCGCAAAGCGACGCGCCAGGTCCTGCACCTCGACCGACACGCCCGGCAGCCGCGCCTCCGCCATCTGCTCCTCTTCGCCAGCCGCGGCCTTCGCAGCCCGGTGGACGAAGGGAGTCTACATCACCGGATTGAAATGTAAATGGGCTATGCCGGCCGAGCAGACCGCGCCACGAGCCTCCACAGCGACGTGACCTCCGCCGCCCGCGCGGCGTGCAGCGGATCGGCGTCGTCCGATGCCTTCGGATGGCTCGGGCGCACGTCGTCGCGTCCTGCCACGACGAGGCCGGCTTCCGCGATCCACGCGATGAGTTCGTCGCGGGTGCGCAGTCCCAGATGCTCGGCGAGGTCCGACAGCAGCAGCCAGCCTTCTCCGCCCGGAACGAGGTGCGCCGACAATCCGCGCAGGAAGCCCTTCAGCATCGCGCTGCCTTCGTCGTAGATGCCCGCCTCGATCGGAGAGGCGGGCCGCGCCGGCACCCACGGAGGATTGCAGACGACGAGCGCCGCGCGGCCCTCGGGATAGAGGTCCGCGGAAACCAGTTCGACCCGTCCGTCGAGATCGAGCCGCTGCAGGTTGTCGCTCGCGCAGGCGAGCGCGCGCGGCGAGCGCTCCGTCGCGATCACGCGCGCGAAGCCACGGCGCGCGAGGAGCGCCGCGAGCACGCCGGTGCCCGTGCCGAGGTCGAACGCGACGTCGTGCTCGCGCCGCGCATCGGGAAGTGCTGCGCGGGCGACCAGGTCGACGTACTCGCCGCGCACCGGCGCGAACACGCCGTAGTGCGGGTGGATCCGCGCACCGAGCGCGGGCACGTCGACGCCCTTCCGGCGCCACTCGTGCGCCCCGACGATCCCCAGCAGTTCGCGCAACGAGGCGACCGACGCCGAGGCGTCCGGCGCGCCCCACGCCTCGGTGCACGCGAGGCGCAGGTCCGGCGCGCGGCGCAGCGGCACGCCGTAGTCGGCGTCGATGGGGATGAGCAGCATCCCCAGCGTGCGTGCGCGCTGCGAGCGCGCCTGGCGCATCCGGTGGAAGCGTTCGGCCGGAGTCGCGCCGGATGCATCCCCGGACGCCGGGGTCGCGGATCGTGCGCCACGCGCCCTGCGCGCCGGTCGGTCGAGGCGCGAGGCCATCGCGGACAGGAGCTGGCGCGCATTCTGGAAGTCGCCGCGCCACAGGAGGCCCGTGCCCTGCGCGGCGAGGCCGTAGGCGTGATCGGCCGCCGTGCGGTCGTCTGCGACCACCACGCGCGACGGTGCAGGAGCGCCGCGCTCGGAGCGCCACCGCGCTTCGTGCACCACGCCCTGTTCGCTCCAGGCGATCCGCGGCGCGTCGGCGCCGTCAGAGCTCGGTGTACTTGCGGGCATGGCCGCGCGCCTTGTCCACCGGATACTTCTGCGCGTTGGCGTCGAGCTTGCGGGCCGCGGCATCGATCAGGTCGATGTCGAGCACGTCGGCGAGCCGCACGAGGTAGAGCAGCACATCGGCGAGTTCCTCGGCGGCGGCGGCACGCGCCTTCGGATCGGGCGCGCGGCTCTCGGCCTCGGTCATCCACTGGAACACCTCGAGCAACTCCCCACACTCGCCCGCGAGCGCCATCGCGAGGTTCTTCGGCGAGTGGAAGGTCTCCCACTCGCGCTCGGCGGCGAACGCGCGCAGCCGCACGCGCAGAGGTTCGAGGTCACGCATCGGTGCGATGCCTCCTCGTCGTCCGACCCGGCTCGAGCCCGCGCGCGCGGCGCATCAGAAGCGCTCATCCGGACGCAGGTAGCGCCATTGCCCCACCGGCAGCGATCCCAGCACGACGCTGCCGGTGCGCACGCGCTTGAGCCCCACGACTTCCAGCCCCACGAGTTCGCACATGCGCCGGATCTGGCGCTTGCGGCCTTCGCGCAGCACGAAGCGAAGCTGATCCTCGTTCTGCCACGACACTTTCGCGGGCTTCAACCGCACGCCGTCGAGTTCGAGCCCATGTCCGAGCCGCCGCAAGCCCTCGGCCGACAACTTGCCCTCGACGCGCACCAGGTACTCCTTCTCGACCTCGGAATCGCGGCCGACCAGCCGCTTCGCGATGCGGCCGTCCTGCGTGAACACGAGGAGCCCGGTGGAGTCGATATCGAGCCGTCCCGCGGGCGCGAGCCCGCGCAGGTGCTGCGGGCGGAACGACAGCGGCGCGCGATCGCCGGTCCAGCGATTCTCCTGCGTGATCAGCACCGACGCGGGGCGATAGCCGTCCTCCGCCTGCCCCGAGACGTAGCCGATCGGCTTGTTGAGCAGGATCGTGACGCGCTCGGCCTGCTCGCGCGACGCCGCACGCTCGATCGTGATCTGCGCGCTCGCCGGCACCCGCGTCCCCAGCGTGTCGACCACCGCGCCGTCGACGCGCACCCAGCCGTTCCGGATCCACTCGTCGGCTTCGCGGCGCGAACACAGGCCGAGTTCGCTCATCCGTTTCGACAGGCGGGGGTCGTCCGATTCCGCCTTCACCACGACCGGACGCGGTGGCGGGCGGCCGCCAGGCTTCGCGACTCGTGCGCCTTCGCGGGCAGGCGGCGCCCCGCCCCTGCGGCGGTCGCGGTGCCTGCGCCGCGGGCTGTCCGGTGCGTTGGCCGGGACCTCCCGAGGACGCCGGCGAGCGACCGGCGGTGTGGGCGTGGACGTCGCTGCGGCGCTTCCCCTGTCGTGCGCGGTCGCGGGCGGTGCCGTGCCCGCGGACGCCTTCGCCGCACGATCGGGCGGCGAACCGGCAGACGTCGCGGGATCCGCGGTGGACCGTCGCACCCCGCGCATCGCTCGGATCGCCCGCGAGGTGGGCTCGCGCGGCGTCGCCGGTGCCGGGAGCGCCTTGTTGAGTTTCAGCGTCGGACGCGCCATGTCATCGAGTCGATTCAGGTGTCGTGCGCGAAGCGCTGGAAACGTGGAGTCTAGCGCGAAGCCGTCGCCGCCCGCGGGTCCGCGCCGGTGGCACAATGTCCCGATGGGACGCGGGCTCTTCGGTGCGATCGCCGTGGCGGTCGGAGTGCTGATCGGCATTCTGCTGGGCGATCCCTATTTCGGCTGGGTGACCGCGCGCGTCATCGGTGAGCAGACCGTCTGGTTCCAGAACGCGGACGGGTCACGGACCACGAAGGTATCGGGCCCCGCCGTCACGCTGCCCGACTGGATTCCGGTGATGCCCGGAGCGCTTCGCATCACCGCTTCGCGAGTGGTGGACGACAAGGGGCGTCCGTCGAAGGCCGGCAGCCTCGAACTCCTGAGCCACGAGGACGTTGCGCCGATCGTCGCGTTCTACGCGAAGGAGTTCGCCGCGCGCGGCTTCACGGTTGCGCCCCAACGTCCGCAGGGCGAGGCGGACTTCGGTCGCCTGATGAACGCCGTGGAAGGCGAGGTACGCGCCGCCAATCCGTCCCTCGGCGTCGAAGCGCGCGTGGTCGTGCGCAGCCGGCAGGGCATCCTGCTCGCGCCCCGGCTCGTCGAAGTGCAATGGTTCGATCGTCAGGGCGCCGGGTCGTGACCGCGGCTGCGACCTGAATCGACCTTGATCGACGCGCCGGTCGCACAGATCCTGCGGCCAGTCTGCGAGCGGATCGCGATCCTCGGGCGCGCACGCTCGCCGGACTTCGCGCAGCGATTCGCGCCGGCGGCCAGCGGCATGGGGGCAACTCCGGAAGTCTTGGGGGAAGTTGCCCCCAATGTTGCCCCCAGTTGCCCCGGATGCAACCGGCCGATTCTGGCCTGCTCCGGACTACGCTGGGGCGGTTTCCCCTATGAATCTTGGCGGGAGTCCGGACTCCGCAATCTGCGGACACATTGGTTCATTGGACTCCTCTACTTCTTGCCTTCCATGCTGCTTGCGATGATTAGGGCGCCAATGATGATGGCGACACTCACCGGCAACGCGGCAATGCCTTTGAACAAGAGCACGAATATGGCGATGACGACGCCAGCACCTAGTTCACTGAAACGGAAAAATCGGCGTGATATCGACGTCTGGAATTGTCGTACTTCCACTTGATGGGCCGAGCGTCCTTGTTGTACTGGCGGATGAATCGCATGATTTTCTTGTCGAGATCCTTGACGCTGGTGAACACGCCACGGGTGATGACACTGCGCTGGATGCGCGAGAACCAGTTCTCGACCTGGTTGAGCCACGACGAGTAGGTGGGCGTGTAGTGCATCTGCACATTCGGGTTGGCCTGCAGGAACGCACGCACCCGCTCGGTCTTGTGGCTGCTGACGTTATCGCAGATCACATGGATTTCCCGGTCGGCCGGTTGCGAAGCCTTGATCTCTTCGAGAAAGGTGACGAACTGCTCGCTGGTGTGGCGGGCGGCGGTCTTGCTGATCACCTCGCCGGTGCGGGTATTCAAGGCAGCGAACAGACTCAGCGTCCCATTGCGCTTGTACTCGAAGCCGTGACTCTCGGCGCGCCCCGGGGAGAGCGGCAGCATCCGGTCCTTGCGGTCGAGGGCCTGGATCGCCGTCTTCTCGTCGACGCTGAACACCGCCGCGTGCTCGGGCGGGTTGAGGTACAGGCCGATCACGTCGGCCGCCTTGGTCTCGAAATCCGGATCGTTGGACATCATGGCGGCGCAGCCGATGCGGACGCAGACCGTGCTTCTGCCAGATGCGCTGCACGCTCATGAAGCTGATGTCGCCCAACTCGGCCGCGAGCTTGCGGTTGCTCCAGTGCGTCGAGCCGTCGCGCGGCGTGCGCTTGAGGGTGTAGTTGAGCACTCGCGCCTCGATCTTCTCGGCCGGCTGGCGCGGCGCGCGTCCCGGGTAGTACGACACCAGTCCCGGCAACCCCTGTTCGGCATAGGCACGGGTCCAGCGGGTAATGAAGCCGTCGTTGCACGCCAGTTTGTCGCGGATGTCCACCCGTCGCTCTCCCGCCGACCACAACAAGATGCAGCGCGCCCGACGCACCACCGCCGCACTGCCGTGGCGCGAGCGCGTCAAAGATTGCAAATCCGCCCGATGTTCTTCGCTCAAAGTGATTCGTTCCATACCCCATCATGTGGGGACAATACATCCGATTTCAATGATTCAATGAACTAATACGAACGTGTTAAGTAATGTTGCAAAGTCGTTGGAGCTTGCGTGGCGTCCAGGCGTCGGTGGTGCGTTGTGCCGTAGCCCAGATGTCGTCGAGAGTGGCAAACCAGCAGTTGGTCGTCGCCTCGTGGCGAATCCGGCGCCAGATGCGCTCCTGCATGTTCAGGGCCGGTTGGTACGGCGGAAGGTATTGCAGTTGCAGGCGCGGGTGAGTGCGCAGGAACTCGCGGACCGGTTCCCCCTTGTGCCAGCCAGCGCCATCCACGTACAACGTGATGCGGCGCTGCCGCAAGCGACGATGGAGATCACGCAATACGTCGAGGAATCCCTCGCGATTGCCGTGTTCGGTGCGGATCATGCCGTGGCGACCGAGCAACGGCGCCACCCATCCGGAAAGGTTGAGACGGGTGTGATGCTGGCTGGTGGTGGGAACGCGCAATCGTTCTCCGCGCCGAGCCCAGCCGAAGCCCAGGCGTGGGTGCAAGGTGAAGCCGGTCTCGTCCTGGAACACGATGGTCTCGTCGGGTTCAAGGCGCTGCAGTTTTTTTTCAGAGCCCGCTGGAAACGTTGTGCGTCTTCGGCGTGGGCTTGTAAGTAGGCGTGGCTGGCGCGCTTCATGCTGTAGCCGAGTTGATGCATCCAGATCTGCGCCTGCCGCACCTTCAGCGCGATGCCGAAGCGTCGCCTCAGGTGGGTCACCAACGTCGGCCCGTCCCATTGCAGTCGGTTCAGCCCGAACTCTTGGGGCGAACGCTCCAGATGAGTTTCCAACTCGCGGCGCACGTCGGCGGTCAGTGCGGCGGGGCGGCCGGGCTTCGGTCGGGGCACCAAGCTCCGCGGCCCTTGTTCATTGACCGCATGAATCCACCGCGACAGGCTCATTCGGGTCAGTCCGAGAACTTCGGCGATCCAGCTGGGGCGTTGTCCCTCCATAACCAGTAGCAGCGCCGCCACCTTCATGCCGATCCAAGCTCCCGGTACCTGCTCGACCAACGCCAGCAACTCCTGCCGCGCCTTAGGACTCTCGACATTCAGACTTGGAGGCCGCATGCCTACGCTCCCAAAGAACCGACGTCTCGGCAGTGTACCCCCGCTCAGTCACATTCGTCACTTTATTTAATGCGTTCGTATTAGCAGCCAGCGCAGCGGGTCCCAGGCGAGCGCGACGCCGGCAAATAACGATAACCATGCTGCGGTCGTCCCATTCTTTGTGTGCGGCTCGTCCATCGCAAGGTACCAAGCCAAGCCGAACGCAATCACCGCAAGCACATAGCGCGTGCTACGACGTGCGAGCAGCCGTCCAAGCCTGGCGCGGTATCCGCGGACGCCGCCGCCCTCCAACGCGTCAGCCACGCGATTGGTCTGTAGCGGCTTCTCGTCGAGTTTCGTGTAGTAGGCCTTCGCGGCAAGCGCTTGCTTCGTGAGCATTAGCTCGCGATGCTGCGTCAGGTGGTAGACGCCTGGGATGCCAAAAATGAGGTAGCACGCCGCCGGCCAAAGGTATTGGCTGCTCTCTGCTTTAGTCGCAAAGAGCGCCCATACGAAAAACGTGCCCAGCACCAGTGACGCACCGAGCCACTTGGCCGCCCGCTTGTAGCGTTCACGATTTGGGATTGGTTGCCACTCAGTCGAGTACAGGCGCTTGGTCGGACGCGCCTTCCCAAAGAGTTCGTAGCCCCACCCGACAAACAGCAACGCGAAGACAGTCACGATGACGGCATTCTCGAGGTCCAAGCCCTTTTGAATCTGACCTACGGCCATGGTGGCGAAAAGCGCGAGCCCCGGGGCAGAGCACGCGCCGAAGACCGCCCACTTTCGCCATGCCGGCACGGGGACAACCCACGTCGCGCGTGAGCCATCCGGATTGCGGAAAGCGTGAGCTTCCCTCTGTTTTTCGTCCGCCAAGGGAACGGGGTCATGCTGCCACGGCTTGCTCGTGCTGACTGCTGATCCAACCGGCCAGGAACCGCGCCGGCGAAACATAGCCGAGCGTCGAGTGCTTGCGCCTGCGGTTGTAGAACACCTCGATGTAGTCGAACAGATCGGCGATCGCCGCCTCGCGCGTCGCGTACCGGGTGCCATGCACGCGCTCGTTCTTCAAGCTGTTGAAGCTCTCGGTCGGCGCGCGTTGTCCCAGCAGTTCCCCTTGCGGCTCATCGAGCAGGTCGCGCCGAACTCGACCAGCTTGTCCTGAACACGCCGCTCGCGTATTGGCTGCCCCTATCGGAGTGATGCATCAATCCAGGCGCCGGCTTGCGGCGAAACCACGCCATCGTCAGTGCATCGACCACGATATCCGCCGTCATCCGCGGCTTGATCGACCAGCCGACCACCTCGCGGTTGAACAGATCGAGCACCACGGCCAGGCCGCAGCCAACCCTCATCGGTCCAGATGTACGTCAGATCGGCCGTCCACACCCGATTGGGCGACGCCGGCGCAAACTCCCGGGCCAGCAGGTTGTCCGCCACCGGCAGCGCGTGCCTGGAATCGGTCGTCGCCTTTGAACCGGCGCTTGCTGCCGCGCCCTCAGGTCATGCTCCCGCATCAGCCGCTCGACCCGCGCCTTGCTCACCTGGTAGCCGCGCTCCCGCAGCTCCTGATACATCCGCGGCGAGCCGTAGGCCGCCTTGTACTGCGCGTGCGCTGCGCAGCAGCGCCAGCAGTTGCCCATCGGTCAGCCGTGTGCGATCCGGCCTGCCGCCACCCTTCCAGGCCCGATACCCGCTGATGCTCACCGTCAGCGTGGTGCACATCGTCGGCAGCGGAAAGTTCTTCCGTTGCGTGTCGATCCAGGCGTACTTCACAGTGCATCTTTCGCGAAGTACGCCGTCGCTTTTTTTAGGATTTCATTCTCCATCCGCAGCCGCGCGTTCTCGGCCCGCACCCGCGAGAGCTCCATCTGCTCCGGCGTAATCGCCTTGGCTCCCGGCGGATTGAGCTTCCCCGCCTTCGCCGCCTTCACCCAGTTTCGCAGCGTCTGCTCGACCAAACCCAGGTCGCGCGCCACGACCGCGACCCCCTGGCCGCTGCGAACCCGCTTGACCGCCAGTTCCTTGAACTCCGCCGTGAACTCCTGCTTCGGTACCTTGAACATTCCCAGCCTCCATTTCGCCTATCCTATCCAAAGACCCTTGGAAGACGAAATTCGAGGGGAAGCTCAGCGTCCTCGTCGATGACGTCGATACACATCCCGGGCGGCCACTTCAAACTCCTCCACCTGTGGCCGGGTCAAATTCCTCCACCCGGTGCGGTGGGACGGGTGGAACTTTAGTGGGCTGATGCGTGCTTGGCAATGCGGCTGGCGGCCTCCTTCAGGCGCCAGCTCTTTCCTTCGAACTTGAGTAGGTGTCCGTGATGCATGAGGCGGTCGAGCAGCGGGGTGACCACGACGACATCGCCGAGTAGCTTCGGCCAGTCCTCGAGCGGCCGATTCGACGTGATGACGGTGGCGGCCTTTTCGTGGCGGCTCATCAGCACGTCGGCCAGTTCGTCGCCGGCGGTGGCCGGAAGCTTGCGCAAGAACAGGTCGTCGATGAGCAGCAGATCGGCGCTTCGCAGCTGAGCGCGCAGTTTCCGTAGTGCGCCGAGCTCGCGCGCTTCGCTGATGTCTTCGATGAGTTGATGCGCTTCGCGGTAGAGGACTTTGTAGCCGCGGTTGACGGCGAGCAGGGCGAGCGCTTTGGCCGCGTGGCTTTTGCCGGTGCCGGGCGGGCCGATGAGCAGTGCATCCTCGTGGGTGTCGATGAATTTGAGGGTGGCGAGTTCGAGCACGTCGCGTTTGGGCAGCCGCGGGTTGTAGCTCCAGTCGAAGTCCTTGAGGGCTTTGCGCTCGGTGAGCCCGGACAGCAGGTAGCGGCGATCGAGCAAGCGTGAGCGGCGGCGGTCGAGTTCGTCCTGCACGAGCCAGGAGAACGCTTCGATGAAGTCCATCTCGTGGCTGGCGACCTGCAGGGCACGAGCTTCGAGGGTGGCACGCATGCCGGACAGGCGCAGGCTGCGCAGCGCGCGTTCGAGCTCAGTGATGGACATGGCCATCGAGGTCTCCGTCGTCGTGGTGCGTCCGGGTGTGGGTTTCCCAGAACGATTGATAGTCGGTGATCGGTCGGATCTGCGGGCCTTCGACGCTCGTGGTGGCCGGCGGCGAGGCGGCGGCGGCTTGCCGGCGGTCGAGCGCGCGTTTTACCGCCGCGTAGGAGAGGCAGTCGGCGGCGAGCAGCTGCGCGCAGACTGCCTCGATGTCGGCACGGGTGTATCGGCGCGGCAGTTGCACGAGGCCGTAGATCGCGCGCTGGCCCGGGCGGCCGAGGCGGGCGAAGAGCTCGCGCGCGAAGGCTGCCGTGCGGGGGCCGATCTTGTCCATGCGCGCGAGCATTCGCGTGGTCTCGCGCGAGGGATTGAAGATGCGGTCGGTGCCCTCGAGCACGAACGCGCCTTTGCGCGTAGCCTTTGGATGGCGGCGCAACAGTTGGCCGCGGGCATCGAGGATCTCGATCGACTGGGCGAAGGCGCGCACCGTGACTTCGCCATGAGGGGCAGCGGGAAGTGCGGCGTAGTAGGAGCCTTCGACTTGCACCAGGCCGGCGTCGTCGACGGTTCGCACGCTCTGGCGGAAGAATGCGAAGCCGCTCGCCGGCAACGGCTGCAGATGCGGCTGTTCCTCGCGGAAGAGCTCGGCCACCTGCCGTTTCTTGCGGCCGTGGATACGCGGGGCGGCCCAGCGCTCCTCCCAGTGGGCGAGCCATTCGTTCTGCGCTTCGATCGACTCGAAACGGCGACCCTTGAGGGCCGTGGTCTGGGTATGTTGGATCGCGTTCTCGACCGTGCCCTTTCGATTGGGGTCTCGCACCCGGCACGGGTCGGCCACCGCCGAGTAATGGGCGAGCATCGCCGCGTACACCGGATTCAATTCCGGGGCGTAGATGTCGGGCCGGATCACGCCCTCCTTCAGGTTGTCGAGCACGACGTACTTGCAGCACCCGCCCAAGGCCCGGAAGGCTTCTTCGTGCAGGCGTGCCCAGGTCTCCTGGCTGGTCTGCCAGACCACCTTGCGGAAACTCTTGCCCGAGAACTTGAGCGTCATCACGAACAGGTACGGGCGGCGGTACTTGCCGTTGGCGTGCAACGTGGGCGCGCCCTGGCCGTAGTCGACCTGCGCTTCCTCCCCGGGCAGGAACTCGAGCACGTCGAAGCGTTCCGGTGCGCGGCGCTTGAGGCTCGCCACGAAGCGCTTCACCGAGTTGTAGGAGTGGGCGAAGCCGTGCAGTTCCACCAGGTCCTGGTAGATGCTCACGGCGTTGCGCCCGAGCTCGACCTGGGCCTCGATCCAGGCCCGGTGCGGCGCACACGCCGACAGCGTCGGCGCCGGTGGCCGGGGTGGGGGAATTTGCTCGTCCCCAGCTTCCGCGCCGGTGGCCACCCCGGAGGAATTTGCCCGCTGGTAGCGACGGATGGTCTTGCGATCCACCCCGGTGAATCGCTCGATCTCCCGCTGCGTCGCACCCTGCGCGAGCAGCGTGCGAATCGTGGTCAACAACTCCGGCTTCAAGACGTTCACTCCTTCCCCCTCACGATGGTGAGGGGCAACGGTAACGTCCCGCCGCGCGGCGCCCCGATCAGGCGCCGCTATGCTCGATCAGGTGGGGGAAATTGGGGTGGCCACGAGTGGAGGAGTTTGGGTGGCCGCCGGGGACACATCGAGGATTTTGGTATTCGTGGGGCTGCCACCGTAGCCATGGGCTTGCTCCCCCGCCGTGAGCTTCCCCTCGAATTTCGTCTTCCAAGGGTCTTTGGATAGGATAGGCGAAATGGAGGCTGGGAATGTTCAAGGTACCGAAGCAGGAGTTCACGGCGGAGTTCAAGGAACTGGCGGTCAAGCGGGTTCGCAGCGGCCAGGGGGTCGCGGTCGTGGCGCGCGACCTGGGTTTGGTCGAGCAGACGCTGCGAAACTGGGTGAAGGCGGCGAAGGCGGGGAAGCTCAATCCGCCGGGAGCCAAGGCGATTACGCCGGAGCAGATGGAGCTCTCGCGGGTGCGGGCCGAGAACGCGCGGCTGCGGATGGAGAATGAAATCCTAAAAAGCGACGGCGTACTTCGCGAAAGATGCACTGTGAAGTACGCCTGATCGACACGCAACGGAAGAACTTTCCGCTGCCGACGATGTGCACCACGCTGACGGTGAGCATCAGCGGGTATCGGGCCTGGAAGGGTGGCGGCAGGCCGGATCGCACACGGCTGACCGATGGGCAACTGCTGGCGCTGCTGCGCAGCGTGCACGCGCAGCACAAGGCGGCCTACGGCTCGCCGCGGATGTATCGGGAGCTGCGGGGGAGCGCGGCTACCAGGTGAGCAAGGCGCGGGTCGAGCGGCTGATGCGGGAGCATGACCTGAGGGCGCGGCACAAGCGCCGGTTCAAGGCGACGACCGATTCCAGGCACGCGCCGCCGGTGGCGGACAACCTGCTGGCCCGGGAGTTTGCGCGCCGGCGTCGCCCAATCGGGTGGGACGGCCGATCTGACGTACATCTGGACCGATGAGGGTTGGCTGTACCTGGCCGTGGTGCTCGATCTGTTCAACCGCGAGGTGGTCGGCTGGTCGATCAAGCCGCGGATGACGGCGGATATCGTGGTCGATGCACTGACGATGGCGTGGTTTCGCCGCAAGCCGGCGCCTGGATTGATGCATCACTCCGATAGGGGCAGCCAATACGCGAGCGGCGTGTTCCAGGACAAGCTGGTCGAGTTCGGCATGACCTGCTCGATGAGCCGCAAGGGGAACTGCTGGGACAACGCGCCGACCGAGAGCTTCTTCAACAGCTTGAAGAACGAGCGCGTGCATGGCACCCGGTACGCGACGCGCGAGGCGGCGATCGCCGATCTGTTCGACTACATCGAGGTGTTCTACAACCGCAGGCGCAAGCACTCGACGCTCGGCTATGTTTCGCCGGCGCGGTTCTGCGTCGCTTCCGTCGCGCCAAACGATTTCGGGCACGCCCAGTGACCGGCGTTGGCACCGCTACCAGCACGCGCTGCATGAGGAGGTCCGCGTCGATCGTGATACTCGCCACTGCGACCTGGGACAGGCAATCGTGACATCACCTTTCCTGGGGCGATCAGCACGCAGTCGAGTGCCGCTCGGCGATCGCCTTTACTGGCGGTGGGCGCGGTTGCGGCGGGTGACGGAGGGTGCCGCCAACACCGAAGCGGGCTCGGAGAAACAAATGGGGGACGTTAGCGCCGGCCTCCTGGTGGCGGTGGCGTCGAATGACCACACAGCTTCGTCGTCCATGCGCCAAAAGCCCGAAGGTCGTCGAGGCCTTCGCTCGCGATCTTCATCACGATCTCCCAGTCGATACGCACGTAATCATGCACGGCGATGTTACGGAAGCCGACCGCGTTCGTCATGGCCTTCGCGACGCTCTCATCAAGCGCTCCAGCCGCGACGAGCATCTTGAACGATTCGCCGGCGGTCTTTGGCGACATGCCGCTTGACGTCGCGATGTGCGTTGCAATGTCTACGCAGATCTGCACCGCACGTTCAATATTCTTCGAGAGAATGTCTTGAACGTCCCGGTCCTTGAGCAAAACGTCCAGCGTCGCCGGGCGCTTTGACTGGATTCTTTCAATCACGTCCTGCAATTGGCCCAGCTTCGAGATGAGCACATCGCGGCTGAAGTTCATGGCACAAACATCCGATGCTTCGCGGAATCGAACGCCTGCCTCGCGAACTCGAGATCGTCTTGAATCACTGTTACGCGACGGTACTGAGCCTCTGCTTTGGCTTCTTCGCTGTCACAGAACAGCTCATGCCCATCGAGTGCTTCGTCGAAGACGGCACCATGAGCGGTACGGAAATCCACAACATCAACCGGGCGCAGAACGATGGCCGAGACGTCCTCGATGAGCTCCCGTTTCTGCTGACTTGTCAAAGGCGCATCGGCCGACACGGCCAAGTCCACGTCACTGTCGAACGACATAGCGCCTCGCGCTGCCGAGCCGAAAAGTCGAGCGTAGAGAATTCCGCGGGCGCGTAGTGCGTTCCGCACTTGCTCGATTTGATCTGGGAGGAGCCTTTCCATGACTTGAATCGCCTCGGGGGCGCTGATAGCCTCAAATATACCCCTGCGACGGGCCATTTGCAGGTCAGTTCAAGGAGCCGACGGTGAAGCGGGTGAAGTCTGGGGAGGCGGTGGGTGCCGTGGCCCGCGATCTGGGGCTGGTGGAGCAGACGCTGCGCAACTGGGTCAAGGCGGCGAACGCGGGCAAGCTGTGCGCGCCGGAGGGGAAGCCGGTGACCGCGGAGCATCGAGCGTAGAGAATTCCGCGGGCGCGTAGTGCGCTCCGCGCTTGCTCAATTTGATCTGGGAGGAGCCTTTCCATGATTGGAATCGCCTCGGCGAGTGCGTGTAGCGCGCACGCGGCCGGTTGCCGCCAGCGCGTGGCTACGTCGTCACCGGCGGAAGCCACGGCCGCCCGCAGCCGGTTGTCGGATCTCTTCGTCGCAGTGCTCAAGGCGACGCGATCCTGGCCCTTGCCGCCGTACGCCGACGCTCGTGCCGCCGGCGGCGCCCCAGTTCGGCCTGGATGATCTCCGTTAACCGTCCCGCCTGGTAGCGAAGCCGCGGGTAGTCCAATGGAAACTTCAGAAACGGAAACACGATGCTCGCCATTGCCGTCGGCGCGAGCCGCTCTGCGTAGACGGTGGAATTGACGATGTCATGCTCGTGGCCGACGAATTCGGCACGGTGCTCCTCGGAAACGCCGGCCTGCTTGAGCATCCCATTGACAGTGTGTCGGAAGGAATGCGAGCGCTTGCGCGGATGGGCGAGGATCCGCTTGAGATAGCGTTTCAGCGACTCGCCGGGAACGTCGCCGAACCCATTGACCCAATCGACGCGCAGGTACGGAAACAGTAGCCCTTCACCTACTGTGGTCCGGACATCCTGTAGATAGTCGGGCAGTCCAAGGTCGACCAATGCCGGATGCAACGGGACGATCCTCCGCGAGGCGTCCGACTTCACCGAGGCTCCCTCTCGCTCGTCCGTTACCTCGAGCACCCAGAGTCCATCCTCTTCGCGGATGTCGGATGTCGACAGTTGTGACGCTTCGCCGACGCGCAACCCCTGATGCAGCAGCAGGAGCGGGACCCAGAACTCGTGCGGTTTGACGAAGGCACCAAAGGTGGCGGGATCGGAGACCCGCGTGAGGTCCTCCGGCGTGAGGGGCAGCCACGAGCGCACCGATTTGCTCACGGCCTTCTTCTTGAACAGATGGCCGCAAGTGGGCACCGGCAATGCGGGTGGATAATGCCCGGCGGCCTGGGCATCGCGAAACAGCTGGCCAAGGGCGGTGAGTGCTTTGTTGATGGTCTTCGGCGCGAGCTGCCGAGCTTCGACCAAGTGCTTCTTGTACGCCGCAAGGTGCGCCGCGGTGATCGGCGCGAGAGTCGTGATACGGCGATCGGCACACCAGGCGGCGAACGCTGTGAAGATGCGCTCGTACTCGCCGGTTGTCTTGCGCGTGCGCACCGGTCGATTGGTGGTGAGCGAATGCGCGATCGACTGCACCATCGTCGCGGCGGCCGGCGCTGCCGGAGCCACGGCAGGATCGGTCGACCCGGCAATCGCGGAACTCGACGGCAAGGCGCGCGCCGCGAGGCCCAGCGGGGTGTCTTGGATTCTGCCGACCACGTCCGGAAGCGGCGCACCGGTTACGAGGTCGGTGTCGGACCGATTCAGATCCGCTCTCGCGCCGACGCGCACAGGATCGCTATGCAGCTGCTCGACCCAGGCGGCCACCGCCCGGCGGAAGTCCGCATGCATCGCGACTGCCGCAGGGTCGCCGCTGCGCGCCGCCACGCGAATTGCCGGCAGCCGCCATAGCCAGCGGGCTCCTATACGCCAATCACGAGGTGGCTCCTATATGCCGATCGCTGACAGGGCGCTCAGATCGCGGCTGATCGCCGCCGCTCTGCGACGACAGGTCGTGCGCAAGGAGATGGCGACCTCGGTGCTGCACACGGCGTGCCTGTCGGGCTTCGCGAACGGATTGACCCAGCGCAGGTAGAAGACGCCGTGCCGGTTGCGTTTCAGGAAGCTCGCCAGGCGCATGATCATGCCCCTCGCGAGCCAGGCGTAGCGACGTGGCAGGCCGGTGCGCCCCACAACGCGCGCACCCACGAAGCATGCTGGGAAACCGTGGGCCGCCGATCGCGAATTGATCGTTCGCGGAGGCCGCGACGTTCACTCCGTGACGACGAGCGTCCGTGGAGAGCGCGAAGACGCGCGCGAGTCGCGACAAGCGTGGCAATGCGCGCGACAGCGAATGCGAAACGGTCCATCGGCAACCCCATTCCACAACGGAATTTGGGTCACCACTTTGGGACACCTTGACTTCGAACCGCTTCCGATTTGTCCTTAACAATCAATACATTGCGAAGGAGCTGGCGGAGAGGGCGGGATTCGAACCCGCGGTAGGGGTTAGCCTACGCACGCTTTCCAGGCGTGTGACTTAAACCGCTCATCCACCTCTCCGTGGGGCCGGATTTTACCCGACGGGCTCCGGGCGCGCCGGGTTGGGCTACCCTTGCGGAACGTGCGGCTCGCAGCGCGCGTCCATACGAGATCGAACGCCGACGAGGGAGCATCGCATGCCCGGAACCGCCCGCAAGCCAGCAACCCGATCGCGCGAGCGCGCACCGGATCGCCCCAGCCGTGACGAAGCCGAGGAAGCGGTCCGCACGCTCATCCGCTGGGCGGGCGACGACCCGAAGCGCGAAGGGCTCCTCGAGACTCCCGGCCGCGTCGTGCGCGCCTACGAGGAGTTCTTCGCCGGCTACCACCACGACCCGAACCAGGTGCTCGCGCGCACCTTCGAGGAGGTCGACGGCTACGACGAGATCATCGTGCTCTCGGACATCCGCTTCGAGAGCCACTGCGAGCACCACATGGTGCCGATCATCGGCAAGGTGCACATCGGCTACCTGCCCGACCGGCGCGTCGTCGGCATCAGCAAGCTCGCGCGGCTGGTCGAGGTCTATGCGAAGCGGCTGCAGATCCAGGAGAAGATGACCGCGCAGATCGCCGACACGCTGCAGCAGGTGCTGAAGCCGCGCGGCGTCGCGGTCGTCGTCGAGGCGGCGCACCAGTGCATGACGACGCGCGGCGTGCACAAGTCGGGCGTCTCGATGGTGACGAGCCGCATGGTCGGCGCCTTCCGCAGCGATGCGCGCACCCGCCGCGAGTTCCTGTCGATCATCGGGCTCGCGGGTCGGGGCGCGGTGGCCAACACCTGACCGTTCGGCCGGGGCGCGACCGCGCTACCGCGCGAGGCCGGCCGCGAACCACAGTCCGGCGAGCGCGACCAGGGCGCCGGCGATGCGCAGGCCGTAGCGCGAGGACAGGCGCAGCATCAGGCCGAGCGCCATGCCTGCGATCGCGAGCGCGGCGGTGGCGATGGTGAGCCCGCCCACGTGTGCGCCGAATGCACCGCTCTGGCCGGCCTCCGTGCCGTGCGCGTAGCCGTGCAGCGCGCCGAACACGAGGCAGATCGCGACCGCACCGGGGAGCGAGAACGCGTTCGCGCGCATGATGAGCGCGCCCATGACGACCAGCGAGGCGACGACGACGATCTCGACGCCTTCCTCGCGCGGCCGGCCGAGGCCGGCCCACGCGCCGGCCGCCATCGCGGCCACGAAGACCACGGAAAGGATCCAGGCCCGCTTCCACGGGAAGGCCATGGCCCAGATGCCGACCGCGACCGCGCCGAGCATGAACACGTTGCCCGAGGTCACGTGCAGGATCCCGTCGCCCAGGCCGGCGATGTCGCCGTGTCCGGCATGCGCGCGGGAGACGAGCGCGGCGGCGGCGAGTGCGGCTGCCGCGGTCAGACTGCGTTGGAGGCACGGGGGACGCATCGGAGCCTCGCGAAGTAGTGGGTCGGGGGAGGTCCTCAGGGCGCGGCCGCCTGCCCGCGGTGCGCCCAGCCGGTCATCCGGCGCTCGAGGATCGCGAAGAGTTCGTACATCGCCATCGCCATCACGCCGATCACGAACAGGCCGGCGAAGACGAGCGGCATGCGCATCGACGAGCCGGCGGACATCATCAGGTACCCGATCCCTTCGTTCGCCGCGACCGTTTCCGACACGACGGTTCCGACGAACGCGAGCGTGATCGCCACCTTGAGCGAGGCGAAGAAGAACGGCAGCGAGCGCGGCAGGCCGACCTTCGTCAGCACGTCGTAGCGCGTCGCGCCGAGCGCGCGCAGCACGTCCTCGAGTTCGGGCTCGAGCGTGGCGAGCCCGGTCGCGACGTTGACGACGATCGGGAAGAAGCAGATCAGGAACGCGGTCAGCACCGCCGGGACCGTGCCGATGCCGAACCAGACGACGAGTATCGGGACGAACGCGGACTTGGGCACGCTGTTGAACGCGACGAGCAGCGGGTAGAGCGCGTTGTAGATGAAGCGCGACGAACCGACGATCACGCCGAGCAGCACGCCGACCGCCACGCCGATCGCGAAGCCCGCCATCGTGGTCCAGAACGTCCGCCACGCGTGCCCCGCGATCGGGCCGGCGTACTCGACGAGCGAGCGCGCCACCTGCAGCGGCGACGGGAAGATGAAGTCCGAGATGTCGAACGCCCAGCAGACGAACTGCCAGACCACGAGGATCAGCGCCGACAGCAGCCACGGGGCGAGCTGCTCCAGTCCGGGGCGCGCAGCCTTCGACATCAGGATACCTTGCGGACCATGCCGATCCGCTCGCGCAGTTCGTGGACCTGCCCGGTGAACGCCTCGCTGTAGGTCACCTCCAGATCTCGCGGACGCGGCAGGTCGACCGCGCGGCGCGCGAGGATGCGGCCCGGGCGCTTGCTCATCACGTAGACGGTGTCGGCGAGGAACACCGCCTCGCGCAGGTCGTGCGTCACCAGGATGACGGTGAAACGGTGCTCGGCCCAGAGGTCGCGCAGCACGCACCACAGTTCCTCGCGGGTGAACGCGTCGAGCGCGCCGAACGGCTCGTCGAGCAAGAGCATCTTCGGCTGGTGCACCAGCGCGCGGCAGATCGACGCGCGCTGCTGCATGCCGCCGGAGAGCTGCCACGGGTAGGTGTCCTCGTAGCCGGCGAGGCCCACGGTCGCGAGCAGCGCCTTCGCGCGCGCCACGTAGGTGGCACGTTCACGCTTGAAGGTCGAGCGGTAGGGCTCGACGATCTCGAGCGGCAGCAGCACGTTGTCGAGCGTGGTGCGCCACGGCAGCAGCGTGGGCGCCTGGAACGCCATCCCGGCGATCTTGAGTGTGCGCGTGAGCCGGACCCCCTCGACGTCGACCTCGCCGCGCGTCGGCGCCTTGAGGCCGGTCGCGAGCTTCATGAACGTGCTCTTGCCGCAGCCCGAGGGGCCGACGATCGCGACGAACTCGCCCGGCGCGATCGAGAGCGTCAGGTCCTCGACCGCGAACGCGTCCTGGCCCTCGTAGGCGAGCCAGACGTTGCGGAAGTCGACGAACGGCGGTTGGGCGACGGCGGTCACGCGGGGATACCCGGGCGCCGCCGCTCTGCGATCGGATCCCGGGATGTTCCGGCTACTTCGGGACGATCATCCGGTCGGCGCGCGGCGGCAGGTAGCTGCCGTTCCACACCTGCTCGGGCTTCACCTGGCTCTTCAACCCGAACGCCTCGGACACCTGGACGACCATGTTCGCGAGGCGCGCCGGTTTCACGTCGCCGACGCCCTCGGCCTTCGTCGTAGGCGTGACGATCGCGCTCGAGATCGCGAGGCGCATCCGGCGCTTCTCGAGCGCCTCGTCGATCAGCGCGTCGCGCTCCTTGACGTAGCGGATCGACGCGTCGGGGTCGGCGAGCACGTCGCGCAGGCCCTTGGTCATCGCGCGCAGGAAGCCGCGCACCGCCTCCGGCTTCTCCTTCAGGAACGGCTCGGACACGATGATCGCGTTGCTGTAGAGGTCGACGCCGTGCTGCGCGTAGAGCATCACGTCGATGTCCTCGTCCTTCGCGCCGCCGCGGTTGAGGTTGAGGAGGCTCGTGAAGTAGAAGCCGGTGATCGCGTCGACGTCGCCGCGCAGGAGCATCGTCTCGCGCAGCGGCGGGTCCATCGCGGTCCACGCGATCTTCGAGGCGTCGAGGTGGTTCGCCTTCACGAAGATCGGGAACGCGCGGCGCCCGGCGTCGAACACCGGGGCGCCCATCTTCTTCCCCTGCAGGCCGGCGGGCGCGCGGATGCCGGTCTTCTTGAGCGAGAACACCGCGGCGGGCGTCGCGTCGTAGACCATCATCACGGCGACCGGCTTGTTCGGCGCGGTCGGGTTGTTGCCGACGAACTCGATCAGCGACGCCAGGTCCGCGAAGCCCATCTGGTAGGCCCCGGACGCGACGCGGTTCACCGCGTTGCCCGAGCCGCTGCCGGCGTCGATCTCGACGTCGAGCTTCTCCTGCGCGAAGTAGCCTTTCGCCTTCGCGAGCAGGAACGGCGCCGCGTTCCCCTCGAAGCGCCAGTCGAGCTGGAACTTCACCTTCGTGTCTTGCGCCACCGCGCCGCCGGCGAGCGTCCAGGCGAACACCGCCAGCACGATCGCGCATGCGCCCCGCAGGGCGCCCTTGACTCCCCGTTTCATGCCCTCTCCCGTCGTCTGGAACCGGCCTCTCGCCGGACCCGCGCATTGTGCACCACGGCGCGCCCGCGCGCGCGTCGGCGGCCCAGCCACCGGCCCGGCGCCGCGACAGCAGCGCCTCAGATGAGCGCGGCCTGCCGCTCGATGTTCGCGTCGACCACCGAGAGCGCCGTCATGTTGACGATGCGGCGGACGGTCGCCGACGGGGTCAGGATGTGGATCGGCTTCGCGACGCCGAGGAGCATCGGCCCGAGCGTGACGCCGCTGCCCGAGCTGACCTTCAGCAGGTTGAACGAGATGTTCGCGGCGTCGATCGTCGGCATGACGAGGAGATTCGCCTCGCCCTTGAGGCGCGAGTTCGGGAACACGCGCGAGCGCACCTCCTCCGAGAGCGCCGCGTCGCCGTGCATCTCGCCCTCGACTTCGAGGTCGGGATCGAGGCTGTTCACGATCGCCAGCGCGCGGCGCATCTTGGTGGCGGACGGCGCCTCGCTCGTGCCGAAGTTCGAATGCGACACCAGCGCGACCTTCGGCGTGATGCCGAACCGGCGCACCTCCTCCGCCGCGAGGATCGTGATCTCGGCGACCTGCTCCGCCGTCGGATCGGCGTTGACGTAGGTGTCGGCGATGAACACCGTCCGGTCGGTCATGATGAGCGCGTTCATCGCGGCGTAGGTCTTCGCGCCGCGGCGCAGTCCGATCACCTGGTCGATGTAGCGGCGGTGCATCTGGTGGGTGCCGAAGGTGCCGCACAGCATCCCGTCCGCGTCGCCCAGGTGGATCATCATCGCGCCGATCAGCGTGTTGCGCCGGCGCAGCTCGATCTTCGCGTACTCCTGCGAGATGCCCTTGCGCTCGGTCAGCCGGTAGTACTCGGTCCAGTACTCGCGGAAGCGATCGTCCTGTTCGGGGTTCACGACGTCGAAGTCGCGGCCCGGCACGAGCCGGAGGCCGAAGCGCTCGATGCGCTGCTGCAGCACCGCCGGGCGGCCGATGAGGATCGGCTTCGCGAGGCCCTCGTCGATGACCACCTGCACCGCACGGAGCACACGCTCGTCCTCGCCTTCCGCGTAGACGATGCGCTTCGGCGCCTGCTTCGCCGCCGAGAAGATCGGCTTCATCAGCAGGCTCGAGTGGTAGACGAACTGCGTGAGCCGCACGCCGTAGGCGTCGAAGTCCTCGATCGGGCGCGTCGCGACGCCGGACTCCATCGCGGCCCGCGCGACCGCGGGCGCGATGCGCTCGATGAGCCTCGGATCGAAGGGCTTCGGGATCAGGTACTCGGGGCCGAAGCGGATGTTCTCGAGGTTGTACGCGTGCGCGACCACCTCGGACTGCTCGGCCATCGCGAGGTCCGCGATCGCGCGCACCGCCGCGAGCTTCATCGGCTCGTTGATCGTCGTGGCGCCGACGTCGAGCGCGCCGCGGAAGATGAACGGGAAGCACAGGACGTTGTTGACCTGGTTGGGGAAGTCCGAGCGGCCGGTCGCGATGACCGCGTCCGGGCGCGCCGCCTTCGCGATGTCCGGCATGATCTCGGGCTCGGGATTGGCGAGCGCGAGGATCAGCGGATCCCGGGCGAGCATCGGCAGCCACTCGGGCTTCAGCACCCGGGCGGCCGACAGGCCCAGGAACACGTCGGTTCCCGGCAGGATCTCCTTCAGCGTACGCGCCGGCGTCGCCTGCGCGTAGATCGCCTTGTGGTCGTCCATCTCCTCCTGGCGGCCCTGGTAGACGACACCCTTGATGTCCGACACCCAGATGTTCTCGCGGCGAATGCCGAGCGACACCAGCAGGTCGAGGCACGCGAGCGCCGCGGCGCCGGCGCCCGAACACACGAGCTTCACGTCCTTCATGTCCTTGCCGACGACGCGCAGCCCGTTGACGATCGCCGCGCCGACGATGATCGCCGTGCCGTGCTGGTCGTCGTGGAATACCGGGATCTTCATGCGCTCGCGGCAGGCGCGCTCGATGTAGAAGCACTCGGGCGCCTTGATGTCCTCGAGGTTGATCCCGCCGAACGTCGGTTCGAGCGCGCAGATCATGTCGACGAGCTTGTCGGGATCGCGCTCGTCGAGTTCGATGTCGAAGCAGTCGATCCCCGCGAACTTCTTGAACAGGACCGCCTTGCCCTCCATCACCGGCTTCCCGGCGAGCGCGCCGATCGCGCCCAGCCCCAGCACCGCGGTCCCGTTGGTCACGACGCCGACCAAGTTCGCGCGCGAGGTGAGGCTTCGCGCCTGCGCGGGATCGCGCACGATCTCCTCGCAGGCGGCGGCGACGCCGGGCGAGTACGCGAGCGCGAGGTCCCGCTGGTTCGAGAGCTGCTTGGTCGGGGCGATCGCGATCTTGCCGGGCGGCGAGAGACGGTGGTACTCGAGCGAGGCTTCGCGGAGCGAGCGTTGATCGGACATGGAGGTTCGCCGGGTCGGGCGCGGGCGGGAGGGCGAGGCCAGTGTATCGGGGCGGGCGCCCTTTGGAAACCGGCGCCGCAGCATCGGCCCCCTATAATGCCGGGTTCCACCGTCGCCGGCCCTCACACCTGGTCGGCCCGATCCATGTCGACCGGCACGCTCTTCTGGGCCCTCGCGCTCGTTCTCGTCCTCGCCACGCTCGCGGTCCTCGTCGTGCCGCTCCTGCGTTCCGGGCGCTCGCGCGAGCATCCGGCAGATGCCGAAGCGTCGGCGGCGGTCTACCGCGACCGGAAACACGAACTCGACGCGGACGTCGCCTCCGGCGCGATCGGCGCGGACGAGCGCGACGCGACCAGCGCGGAACTGGTGGCGCGGCTGGGCGCGGAACTCGCCAGCGCGCCGCCCGCGCCCGCCGTGCCGCCAGGACGCGCGTCGTGGATCGTCGCGATCGCGCTGGTGGCGATCGTGCCCGCGACGGCGCTCGTCGCCTACCTCGTGCTCGGCCGGCCCGATGCGCTCGACGCGAACGCCGCGCGGTCGCGATTCACCGATGCCGAGATCGTCGCGATGGTCGACCGCCTCGCGCAGCGCATGAAGGAGCACCCCGACGATCCGCAGGGCTGGTTGCTGCTCGGCCGCTCGATGGACGCGCTGCAGCGCTACCAGGAGGCGGCGCAAGCCTACGAACAGGCGGCCCTGCGGCTCCCCAACGATGCCGGCGTGCTCGCGGATTGGGCCGACGCTCTGGGCATGGCGCAAGGTCGCACGCTCGCCGGGCGGCCGACCGAACTCGTCGCGCAGGCCCTCGCGGCGGACCCGCGCCATCCGAAGTCCCTCGCGCTGGCGGCTTCGGCCGCGATGGAGCGCGGTGACGACCAGGCCGCGATCGGTTACTGGCGGCGCCTGCTGGCGGTCGTGCCTCCGGAGAGCGAGGACGCGAAGAGCATTCGCGAGACGATCGCAACGCTCGGAGGCGGCGCGCCGCGCGCGGCAGCGGAGCCTGCCGCGCCCGCTGCCGCGGCGCGCGTCGCCGGCCGTGTCGTCGTCGCGCCGAAACTCGCAGCGCAAGTGACCCCCGACGCGACGCTGTTCGTGTACGCGCGCGCGGCGCAGGGTTCGCGGATGCCGCTCGCGATCGTGCGGCGCGCCGCGCGCGACCTGCCGTTCGAGTTCGCGCTCGACGATTCGATGGCGATGTCGCGCGACGCCACGCTGTCGAGCGCATCCGAGGTGGTGGTCGAGGCGCGCGTTTCCGCATCGGGCAGCGCGACGCCGGCCAGCGGCGATCTCGCCGGCACGAGCGCTCCGGTGCGGCCGGGCACAGCGGGTATCGTCGTCACGATCGATCGCGTGCTGCCGTAGGGAGGATCCGCGTGGCGTCGCTGGCGGCACGTTGCGCGTCGGTGCGCGGTCGTCATGCGTCCGGCTTCAACCGGACGCCTTCCGCTCCGATGCGATGAACCCCGTCAGGCTAAAGCCTGACCCACGAGGAGTTCGCAACGGCGCTCGATGCGCCACCGACCTGCGAGAAGTTCGCAACGGCGCTCGTTGCGCCACCGACCTGCGAGGAGTTCGCATCGGCGCTCGATGCGCCGCCACCGGAGACGCCGCCGCCTCTGTCCTCTGTCCTCTGACTCCTGTCTCCTGATATGATCCCCGCGCCCCATGGCGCCCCTCACCCGACGCGTCGTCAGGACCGCCGCATTCGCGGCGATCACGCTAGCGGCAAGCTGGTCGACGGCGCACGCGCAGGCGCGGCCCGCCGACACGATCCGCGCGCTGGTCGAGGCGGGCCGCTCGTTCGAAGCCTGGCCGCTGTGCGAGGCGGCTGACCGGGTCGCCGAACCGCAGCTCGACCTGTGGTGCGGCATCGCCGCGGTCGACCTGGGACGCGCGCCCGAAGGCGTCGTGGCGCTGGAGCGCTACGTGCTGCGCCATCCGGCCGACGCGCGCGGGCGCCTCGAACTCGCCCGTGCGTACTTCGATGCCGGCGACGACATCGGTGCGCGCCGCGCGTTCGACGCCGTCCTCGCGACCGATCCGCCGCCCGCGGTGCGCACGAGCATCGGTCGCTACCTCGAAGCGATCGACGCGCGCGAGGCGCAGATCCGCCCCGGCGTGCGCGGCTGGATCGAACTGGGCGGCGGCTACGACAGCAACGTGAACGCGGGCGTGCAGCAAGCGAGCATCGCGCTGCCGGTGCTGGGCTCGGTCACCGTGGCGGACTTCGGCGTCGAGCAGGAGGCGGGATTCGGCTGGCTCGCCGGCAAGGTCGACGTCCACTACCCGGTCGCGCCCGGTGTCACGCTCTACGGCGGACTCGCCGGCAGCGGCCAGTTCAACGCGGGGGCGAGCGAGTTCGACATCGCGCAGGGCGCCGCGCTGCTCGGCGCGAGCTGGCAGCGCGGCGCGCACACGATCTACGGCACCTACGCGCACGGCGAACTGCTGGTCGGCGGCGACCGCTACCGCTATTCCGACGGGCTCGCGGTGGAATGGCGCTACCTCGCGAACGAACTCGTGACCGGGAGCATCACGCCGCAGTACGCGCGCATCGCGTTTCCCGGCGTCAACGAGGCGCGCGGCAGCGACTTCTACGCGCTGTCGCTCGCGGCGCGACGTGTCTGGCGCTCGCTCTGGCAGCCCGTGCTCAACCTGTCGGCGGTGGGCGCGCGCGAGGACAACCGCTACGACCTCGACTACCTGTCGCGCGACGTCTACGGCGCGACCGCCGACCTCACGCTCTCGCCCCGACCCGCGTGGGCGTTGAACGGGGCGTTCACGTTCCAGCGCAGCGACTACCGCGCTCCGATGCCGCTGTTGGGTCTCGACCGGGTCGACGACTACTACGGCGCCTCGCTCGCCGCGCTCTACTTCTTCACCAGGTCGCTCACCGGCCGCATCGAGGCGCAGTTCACGCGCAACGATTCCAACATCGCGCTCTACCAGTACGACCGTCTGGTCGTGGGCGCGAAATTGCGTTACGACTTCCCCTGAGGGTGACCGCATGACCCGCGTGCGCACGTCCGCCCCGCCGCTTCCCGCGGTCCTCGCCCGCGCGCTCCTCGTTCTCGCCGCAGTACTGGGTCCCGCGCTCGCCTCGGCGCAACCGGCCGAACTCGTGTTCACGACCGGCGAGGTCGCGATCGCCCGCGGCGCGGGTCGCGTCGCGGCCACCGCTGGCGCGCGCCTCGGCGCCGGCGACACGATCGTGACCGGCGAGCACGCCCGCGCGCAGCTGCGCTTCGCCGGCGGAGCCGTGATCGCCATCGCGCCCTCGTCCGAACTGCGCATCGCCGCGCTCGGCGAGGAACCGACGCTCCATCTCGCGCGAGGCGCGATCCGGGCCGCGACGCCGCCGAGCGAATGGCCCCCGAGCGAATGGCCGCTGACCGGCCCGGTGCCGCGCGAAGTGATGCAGGTGACGACGCCGCAGGCGGCGATCGACGTGCGCAGCCTGCACCTCCAGATCGGCGTCTGCGCGCCGGGGGCCTGTCGCGACCCGGGCGCCGATGCTCCCGCCGCGCCGGGCCTGTATGTCTCGGTGTACGACGGATCGGCCATCGCGACCGCGCCGGCGTTCACCGCCACCTTCCGCCAGCGCGAGTTCTACGTCGTGCCGGACGGCGGCGCGCCGCAGAGGCTCATGGGTCCACCGGCGTTCCTGTCGCGCGCGATCGTCGATGCGCCGGTGAATGTCGCGGACGCCGCCGGGTTCCGCCGCGTGCCCGAGTTCGCACAGGGTCCGTACTCGTCGCTCCTCGCCACCGTGCGCTACCCCTACCAGTCGACGCAGGACCTCGCGCTCGGCGAGCCGGTCGCGCCGCCGATCGTGGGGGTCGTCGGCTCCGACGAAGCCACGCTCGAGATCCTGACCGACGTCGCCTCCGAACGCCTGAGGTTCGACCCGCTCGGCCGGCTCGTGGGCATCGACACCGAAACCCTCATCGCGTCGCTCGGCACCGCGAGCCTCGTCGACGCCGGCAGCAGCGTGTCGGGCGGCGCCAACCTCAACTGGGGCCGGTGGATGGGGCCGGGCTCGTCGATCGCGCAGCAGCTCCCCAACGGCGTGATCGTGAACAACGACGGCGGGAATCTGCACTACGTCTACGGCATCGCCTCGACCGAGCTTCCGACTTCCGGCATCGTCGAGTTCGCGCTCATCGGCGGCACGCGGCCCACCGATTCGGCCACCGGCGCGGTCGGCACGCTCGTCTCGGGCGGGCGCATCGGCGTCGACTTCGGCACCGCCCGGGTCAGCGTCAACGGACTGCAGGTCGGGTTCACCGACGCGACCTACACGCTGGGCGGCACCGCGAGCCTCGTGGGACCGCTCTTCTCCACCACCGGCATCGGCGCGGCCGGGAGTTGCAGCGGCAGCGCGTGCCAGTCGCTGATCGCGACGAACTTCGCCGGATTCCTCGCGGGTCCGGGGGCGCAGGGGCTCGGTCTCGACTACTTCTTCAACACGCGCTCGGGCGTCATCGAAGGCGCGGCGGGCTATCGCCGCTGCGCGGCGCCGGGCAACTGCTGATCGGCACGCCGCGCGGAGCGACGGCGCAGGCGCAGCGCTCCCGCGAACGCGACCGCGCAGGCGACGAACACCAGCATCAGCGGTCCGGGACCGGGCACGGGTACGGCGCCGTCCATCGCCTTGTCCGCGTCGAGCACGACGCCCTTGATCACGTAGAGTTCCAACGGGCCGGCCATCGCGACGGGCGCATCCGCGCCGCCACGGTGGCGCGCACACACGCGGAACGTCCCGGCACCGAGGTCGGTGAACACGAAGTGCGCGACACCGCCGCTCGCGAGCGGCAGCGTGCGCGCGATCGACGTGACCGGCGCGTCGCCGCTCTCGAACGGGTCGGGACAACGGGTCCCCCTGGCGGCGACCCACAGGTCCACGACACCGGTCGGCGTCCCCGAGAGCGACGCCACGGTCGCCGTCATCACGACCGACTGCCCGATCACCGCGGGGTTGGGAGCGAGATCGAGGGCGAGGACGCCCCCCGATCCGGTGCCGTCGCCGACGACGAGCTCATAGTCCTGCGTCGCGGACTGGAACAGCCTGTCGCGCACGCGAAGCGTGAATCGGAAGGTGCCCGGCGCGGTCGGAACGCCGCCGATCTTGCCCGAACGTCCGAGCACGAGCCCCGGCGGCAGCGAACCCCCTGCGAGTTCGAACGCGTACGGCGCCAGGCCGCCTGCGGCTTCCACGACGACCGCGGCCGGCACCAGGACGGGCAACGGCGGCGACAACGGCGCGACCGACGTGAACTGCAGCGGAGGATTGATGACCACGACGACGACCCGTTGCGCGGTACCAAACGCCACGTGGTTGACGGCGCGAAGCGTCATCAGGAACTCGCCCGCCTGCGTCGGCTTGCCTGAGAGGGTGCGGGTCGCATCGTCGTAGGCGAGCCCCGGCGGCAGCCCGCTCGCCTCGACGGCGACCGGCGCGGAGCCGGTCACCGTGACGACGTGTCGATAGACGAGGCCGAGGTATCCGCGCGCCGGCGGCGGGGGCGAGGTGATCGTGGGCGGAATGCCGCCGATCACGCGGACGCTCGCGGTGAGACCTTCGACCGTCCCGCCGTCGATCGAACTCACGGCACCCAGCGTGAGCGCGACGTCGCCGTCGTCGTCCTGCTCGACGGTGATCGGGAAGGTCACGACGCAGGATGCGGACGCGCCGAGCGAACCGTTGCGGAACCGGAATCCGGTCGCGGTCTCGGTCACGACACCGCCGCATGGGTTCAACGAGGGCGTGCCCCAGCGATGCATCACCGGCGGGAACACGACATCGAACGCGATGCCGCCGATCGTCGCGTCGTCGGCCGTGTTGCCGAGCGCGACCTCGATCTGCGCGGGTCCGCCCGACCGGATCGTCGCTGGCGCGATGGCGAGTTCCGCCGTGAGAGAGCCCTGCGCGGACGCGGACGCCGCCGCGACCGCGCCGATCGCGGCCACGCCACACAGCCAGGTGCGAACGCGGCGGCGTCGGATTCGGAGGTCGGTCGCCATGCGAAACTCGTCGTGGTCGAACGGGCGCAACGCCCGGCAGGCAGCCGCATCATAGCCTCGGCACGGACGGACGTCTGCCATGGGAGCCCGCGCGGCGCCGCTATAATCCGCGTTCCTGGACGCTTCCCGGTCCGCCCCCGCCGCACGCCGGCGATCGCCCGCCCCACCGATGCTCGAAGCGCACGACCTCGCCGCGCGGCGCGGCAACGCGCCCCTGTTCGCCGGCCTGGGCTTCCGCGTGGGCGAGGGCGAAGCGCTCGTCGTCACCGGCGCCAACGGGCGCGGCAAGACCACGCTGCTGCGCGTCCTCGCCGGACTCACGTTGCCCGAATCAGGCGAGGTCCGGCTCGACGGCGCGCGCGTGGTGCCGGGTTCGCCCGCGCTTCGCGCCGCCGTGACCTGGAGTGGCCACGCCGCGGCGCTGAAGGACGAACTCTCGGCGCGCGAGAACCTGGTTTCGCTCGCGGCGCTGTCGGGGATGCCGGTCGACGAGACGGCGGTTGACAGCGCCCTCGAACGCGTGTCCCTTCGCTCCCGCCAGGGATTGCCGGCACGCTCGCTCTCGCAGGGCCAGCGGCGCCGCATCGGGCTCGCGCGTCTCGCGCTCTCGCGGCGGCGCGTGTGGATCCTGGACGAGCCCGCCACAGCGCTCGACGCCGACGGCGTCGCGACGCTCGAGGTGCTCGTCACCGGCCATCTCGAGGCAGGCGGCCTCGCCGTCCTGTCCACCCACGCGCCGCTCGCGCTGCCGCCCGCGCGCATGCGGCCGCTCGCGCTCCAGGGATGAGCGTCACCGTCCCGGCGGAAGGAGACGAGCGCGACGGCGTACTCGCGGCCTTCGCGTGGGCGCTCGCGCGCGATCTCCGCATCGCGCTGCGCACGCGCTCGGAACTCGCCGTGCTGGTCGCGTTCTACGTCGTGGTGGCCACCCTGTTCCCGCTCGCGACCTCGCCGGATCGCACCGTCCTCGCGACGCTCGGTCCGGGCGTCCTGTGGGTGGCGGCGCTCCTCGCGTCCCTCATCTCGCTCCCGCGGCTGTTCGCTCAGGACCAGGCGGACGGCACGCTCGAGCAGATGGCGCTGTCGCCCTGGCCGCTCGCCGCCATCGTCTCCGGTAAAATAGCCGCGCACTGGCTGACGACGGGATTGCCGGTCGTCGTGCTCGCGCCGCTGGCCGCCCTGCCCTACGGGCTCGACCGCGGCGCGGTCGGCGTGCTCGGCGCGAGCCTCGCGCTCGGGACGCCGATCCTCTCGCTCATCGGCGCGATCGGCGCTGCGCTGACGCTGGGGGCGCGCGGCGCCGGCGGACTCCTCGCCCTGCTCGTGCTGCCGCTGTATGTGCCGGTGCTGATCTTCGGTGCCGGCGCGGTCGATGCGTACCGTGCCGGCCTCGCGGTCGACGCGAATCTCTCGCTCCTCGGCGCCGGGCTGATCGCCGCCGCGCTCGGAGCGCCGTTCGCGGCCGCGGCGGCGGTACGCATCGCGCTCGACTGAGATTTCATGGCCAACCGCTGGTACTTCTACGCTTCGCCGGCGACCTTCTACCCGATCGCGCGCCGGCTCGCGCCCGTTTTCGCGATCGCGGCGATGGCGCTCGCGGTCGCGGGTCTCTACGTCGGTTTCGTGGTCGCGCCGACCGACGCGACGCAGGGCGAGGCCTACCGGATCATCTACGTGCACGTCCCCACCGCGTGGATGGCGATGTTCGTCTACCTCGTGATGGCGTTCTGGAGCGCGCTCGCGCTCGGCTTCAACACGCGGCTCTCGTCGATGATGGCGCAGGCGCTCGCGCCGTCGGGGGCGATCATGGCGGCGCTCGCGCTGTGGACCGGCGCGTTCTGGGGCCGGCCGACCTGGGGCACCTACTGGGCCTGGGACGCGCGCATGACCTCGACCCTGATCCTCCTGTTCCTGTACTTCGGCGTGATCGCATTGCGCGGCGCGATCGACGACCCGCGACGCGCCGACCGCGCATGCGCAGTGCTCACGCTGGTCGGCGCGGTGAACGTCCCGATCATCTATTTCTCGGTACGCTGGTGGAACACGCTGCACCAGGGCGCGAGCGTGAGCCTCACCGCGGCGCCGACGATGGCGAAGACGATGCTCGCCGGGATGCTGCTGATGACCCTCGCCGCGTGGGCGTGGTGCATCGCCGCGGCGCTGTGGCGGGTCGCGGCCATCGTGCTCGAACGCGAGCGTGGCGCCGCGTGGATCGGCCCGCACGCGGCACTGGAGGGCCGGGCATGAGCGATTTCTCGTCGATGGGCGGCTACGGCTGGTACGTCGCGATGGCCTACGGCGCGTGCGCGCTCGCGATCGTCGTCGAGGCGGTCGCGCTTCGCGCCCGGCGGCGGCGCGCGCTCGCGGAGGCGTTCCCGGAGGGCGGGACGGCAGGGGAGCTGCGATGAAGGCGCGCCATCGTCGCCTGGCATGGATCGCGGCCGGGCTCGCGGCGATCGCGGTCGCGGTCGCGCTGGTGCTGAACGCGTTCCAGTCGAACCTCGTGTTCTTCTATTCGCCGTCGCAGGTGCTCGCGAACGAGGCGCCGGTCGGCCGGCCGTTCCGCATCGGCGGCATGGTCGAGTCGGGCAGCCTGCAGCGCGAGAAGGATTCGCTGACCGTGCGCTTCGTCGTGACCGATACCGCGCAGAAGATGACCGTCGTCTACACCGGCCTCCTGCCCGACCTCTTCAAGGAAGGCAAGGGCGTCGTCGCGCAAGGGGCGATCGGATCCGACGGCGTGTTCCGCGCGACCGAGGTGCTCGCGAAGCACGATGAGAACTACATGCCGCCGGAGGCCGCCGCCGCGATCGAGCAGGCGCACAAGGGCGGCAGCATGTCATCGTCCGGCCGCTGACGGTGGGAGCGCGATGATCCCCGAGTTCGGCCACCTCGCCCTGATCCTCGCGTTCTGCGTCGCGCTCGCGCAGGGCGTCGTCCCGCTCTGGGGCGCGGCACGACGCGACGCGGCGCTGATGGCGTTCGCGCGCCCCGCCGCGCTCGTGCAGTTCGCGCTGGTAGCCATCGCGTTCGGCTGCCTCGCGGCGAGCTTCCTCGCGTCGGATTTCTCGGTCGCGAACGTCGCGCAGAACTCGTTCTCGGCGTTGCCGCCCCGCTACAAGTTCGCGGCGACCTGGGGCTCGCACGAGGGCTCGCTGCTGCTGTGGACGCTGATGCTCGGAGGCTGGTCCGCGGCGGTCGCGCTGCGCTCGCGCAACCTGCCCGCCCCGATGCTCGCGCGCGTGCTGGGCGTGATGGGTCTGGTCGCGGTCGGCTTCCTCGCGTTCCTGCTCCTCACCTCGAACCCGTTCGAGCGCCTCGTGCCGCCCGCACCGGAAGGACGTGACCTCAATCCGCTGCTGCAGGATCCGGGGATGGTCGTGCATCCGCCGCTCCTCTACATGGGCTACGTCGGCTTCTCGGTCGCGTTCGCCTTCGCGATCGCGGCGCTCCTCGGCGGGCGCCTCGACGCGACCTGGGCGCGGTGGTCGCGACCGTGGACCACGGTCGCGTGGTGCTTCCTCACGCTCGGCATCATGCTCGGCAGCGCGTGGGCCTACTACGAGTTGGGCTGGGGCGGCTGGTGGTTCTGGGACCCGGTCGAGAACGCGTCGTTCATGCCCTGGCTCGTCGGGACCGCGCTCATCCACTCGCTCGCGGTCACCGAGAAGCGCGGCACGTTCCGCAACTGGACCGTGCTGCTCGCGATCCTCGCGTTCTCGCTCTCGCTCATCGGCACGTTCCTCGTGCGCTCCGGCGTGCTGACCTCGGTCCACGCTTTCGCGACCGATCCGGCGCGCGGCGTGTTCGTGCTCGGCTTCCTCGTGGTCGTGATCGGCGGCTCGCTCGTGCTCTACGCGGCGCGCGCGGGGGCGGTCGGCGGCGGTGCGCCGTTCGATCCGGTGTCGCGCGAATCGATGCTGCTCGCGAACAACATCCTCCTCGTCGTGGCGATGGCGAGCGTGCTGCTGGGCACCCTCTACCCGCTCGCGCTCGACGCGCTCAACGCGGGCAAGATCTCGGTCGGCCCGCCCTACTTCGAGGCGGTGTTCGTCCCGCTGATGGCGCCGCTCGTGTTCCTGATGGGCGTCGGGCCGCTCGCCGGCTGGCGCAGCGCGAGCCTCCTCGCGCTGTGGACGCGCCTGCGCGTCGCGCTCGCCGCTTCGACCGTCGCGGCGCTGCTCCTGCCCTTCGCGATGGGCCGCTGGTCGGCGGGCGTCGCGTTCGGACTGTTCCTCGCGCTGTGGGTGGTCGCGGCGACCGCGGCACTCGTGGCAGGGCGCCTGCGCGGCTCTCCGCAGGCGACGCTCGCCGCGAAGCTCCGCGCGAACTCGGCCTCGTGGTACGGCATGCTGGCAGCGCACCTCGGCGTGGCCGTGTTCATCGTCGGCGTGACGCTGGTGAACGCCTACGAGGTCGAGCGCGACGTGCGCCTCGACCTGGGCGAGTCGGTCGAGGTCGGCGGCCATGCGTTCGCGTTCAAGGGCGTCGCTCCGCGCCCGGGCCCGAACTACCAGTCGCTGGTCGGCACGATCGAGGTCCGCCGCGCCGGCGTCCTCGTCGACACGCTCCATCCGGAGAAGCGCGTCTACGCGGCGTCCGGCCAGTCGATGACCGAGGCGGCGATCCGCACGCGCGTCACCGGCGATCTGTACGTGTCGCTCGGCGAGCCGGTGGGCGCCTCGGGCGTCGACGGTGCGTGGGGCGTACGCATCTACGTGAAGCCGTTCGTCGACTGGATCTGGGCCGGCTGCCTGCTGATGGCGCTCGGCGGCTTCCTCGCGGTGAGCGACCGTCGCTACCGGATCGCCGTCCGCGCGAAGGCCCAGGCGACCTTCGCGGCGGCGCGCGCATGAGGAGACGCCGTCGATGAAGTGGCGCTTCGCGGTCCCGCTCGCGATCTTCGCCGCGATCGTCGCGTTCCTGTTCGTCGGCCTGTTCCGCGATCCGCGCGAGGTGCCCTCGCCGTTGGTCGGGAAGCCCGCGCCGGCGTTCGCGCTCGCCGACCTGCACGACCCCTCGCGCAGGATCGCGACCGCCGACTTCCGCGGCCAGGTGTGGCTCCTGAACGTCTGGGCCTCGTGGTGCGTCTCCTGCCGCGTCGAGCACCCGCTGCTCGTCGAACTCGCGAACTCCAAGGCGGTGCCGATCGTCGGATTGAACTACAAGGACAAGACCGACGAGGGCCTCGCCTGGCTCGCGCGACACGGTGATCCGTACACGCTGTCGGTCGTCGACGCCGACGGCCGCGTGGGCATCGACTGGGGCGTCTACGGCGTGCCCGAGACCTTCGTCGTCGACAAGGCGGGCGTGATCCGCCACAAGCACATCGGGCCGGTCACCTCCGAGGCGCTGCAGCAGACCATCCTGCCGCTCGTGCGCAAGCTGCAGCAATCGTGACCACCTCCGGTCTCGTCCGCTTCGTGTTGCCGCTCGCGTTCGCGTGCGCCGCGTCCGTGGCGGCGCAGACGGGCGACGCCGCGCTCGACGCGCGGCTGAAGCACCTCGAGACCGAACTGCGCTGCCTCGTCTGCCAGAACCAGACGCTCGCCGAGTCGAATGCTCCGCTCGCGGAGGATCTGCGGCGCGAAGTGCGCGAACTCGCGACCTCGGGCCGCTCGGACGACGAGATCCGCGCGTTCCTCGTCGCGCGCTACGGCGACTTCGTGCTCTACCAGCCCCCGGTCAAGCCGGCGACCTGGCTCCTGTGGTTCGGCCCGTTCCTGCTCCTCGCGGGCGGCGGGGCGGCGTGGTTCCTGATCGTGCGCAGGCGTCGCGCTGCCGCCAGCGCGGAGGCCCCTCTGTCGCAGGACGCGGCTGACCGCGCGCGGGCGCTGCTCGACGACGCGCCGCGCACCTGACGCGACGGAACGCGTCGCATCACAGCGACCGGCCGCATTTCCAGCAGAAGTCGAAGGTCGCCGGATTGTCCTCGCCGCAGTGCGCGCAGCGCAGGCTGCCCGCGCGGGCGCGCTCCGCGTCGAACGCCGCGAGCACGTCCTTCGCGCGCGCGTAGTCCTCGTCGTCGACCCACACCTGCGGCCCGGCGACGTCGGGCGGGACGTCGCCCACGATCGACGACATGTGCTGGTTGAAGACGTGCGCCTCGATGTCCGCGTGCAGCAGCCGGTCGCGCAGGAGCCACGCATCGACCCGGCTGTGGGCGCTGTAGAGCCGCTTCACGTCCGCGCCGGCCTCCAGTCCGCGAGCGCCGCGACCAATCGCCGCAGAAGGGCCTGCAGCGTCGACGCGCGCGAAGGATCGAAGCGGTACGGCGGCGCCTCGTCCATGTAGGCTGCCTGCGCCATCTCGAGTTGCAGCGCGTGCACGCCCTCGCGCGGGCGTCCGTAGCGGCGCGTGACGAAGCCGCCCTTGAAGCGCCCGTTCACGACCGAGCTGAAGCCGCGCTCGCCGGCGAGGAGTCCGGCCGCGAGCGCCTGGACCGAGGGATCGGCGCTCGCGCCGTCGGCGGTCCCGAGGTTGAGGTCGGGGAGGCGGCCCGAGAAGAAGCGCGGCACCTCCGCCCGGATCGAGTGGCCATCGAGCAGCACCGCATGACCGTGGATCGCGCGCACGCGGTCGATCTCCGCGTGCAGGGCCTCGTGGTACGGCGTGAAGTAGCCTTCGATGCGGGCGGCGACCTCGGCGGCGTCGGGCACCTCGCCATCGCGCCAGATCGGGGCGTTGGCGAAGGTGCGCGTCGGCACGAGTTCCGTGTTGTCCGCGCCCGCATAGAGCGCGACGCCGCCCGGGTCGCGGTTGAGGTCGACGACGTAGCGCGAGTGCGTCGCCACGAGCAGAGTCGCGCCGGTCTCGCGCGCGAACGCGTAGAGCTTCTCGACGTGCCAGTCGGTGTCGGGCAGCGTTCGCGCCTCCGCCGTCATGCGCGCTGCGATCGCGTCGGGCACGTCGGTGCCCGCGTGCGGCACGTCGATCACGAGCGGCGATTCGCCGCGCGCGAGCCGCCACAGACTCACGATACCCCCGCGAAGTGCGGCACGCCCGCACGAAGCGTCCCGACGCAGGGATTGCCGCCGAAGCGCCAGGCGAGTTCGGCCGGCTCGCCCACCGCGTACACCGCGACGTCGGCGCGCATGCCGACCCGCAGCCGTCCGCGGTCGGCGAGCCCGAGCGCGCGCGCGGCGACGTGCGTCATGCCGCGCATCGCCTCGAGCGGCGTCAGGCGGAACAGCGTGCAGGCCATGTTCAGCATCAGCAGCGGCGAGGTCGTGGGCGAGGTGCCCGGGTTGCAGTCGGTCGCGACCGCCATCGGCACGCCCGCGCTCCGCAGCGCGTCGATCGGCGGCAGCCGCGTCTCCCTCAACGCATAGTACGCCCCGGGCAGCAGCACCGCGACGGTGCCGGAGGCGGCCATCGCCGCGATGCCGCGCGGCGAGAGCCATTCGAGGTGGTCGGCCGACAGCGCGCGAAACTCCGCCGCGAGCGCCGCGCCGTCCTGGTCGGAGAGCTGTTCGGCGTGGAGCTTGACCGGCAATCCCGCCGCGCGGGCCGCGACGAAGACACGCCGCGTCTGGTCGCGCGTGAAGCCGATCCGTTCGCAGAACGCATCGACCGCGTCGGCGAGTCCGGAGCGCGCCGCCGCAGGCACGATGTCCGCGCACACGACATCGATCCACGCATCGGCGCGCCCCGCGAACTCCGGCGGAACGGCGTGCGCGGCGAGGAGCGTCGTGCGCACGTCGACACCGAGTTCGGCGGAGAGCCTCCGCGCGACCTCGAGCTGCTTCAGCTCCGCGTCGCGTTCGAGGCCGTAGCCGGACTTGATCTCGACGGTGGTGGCGCCCTCGGCGGCGAGGGCCACGAGGCGTGGCCGGCTCGCGTCGGCGAGTTCGCCCGCTCCCGCCGCGCGTGTCGCGCGCACCGTCGACAGGATGCCGCCCCCCGAACGGGCGATCTCCTCGTAGGTCGCGCCGGCGAGGCGTCGCTCGAACTCGCCCGCGCGATTGCCGGCGTAGACGAGGTGGGTGTGGCAATCGACGAGTCCGGGTATCGCCCACGCGCCGTCGAACGCGAGGCGCCGCGCCGCCGGAAGGTTCGGAAGGTCGACCCGCGGCCCGAGCCAGGCGATCGTGTCGCCGACGACGCCGATCGCGGCGTCGCGCACGATGCCCCAGCCCTCGCCGTCGAGCGTCGCGAGATGCACGCCGGACAGCACGACATCGAAACGGGACGGCGCGTTCATGCCGCCGCATCCGGGAAACGCCCCATCGCCGCGCGAAACCGCGACCACACGGCCTCCTCATCGCGATGGCGGCCGTCGCGCACGATCCAGGAGCCGCTCGCCATCGTGTGGCGCACCGGCGCGCGGCAGGGCCCGAAGATCGCCGCATCGAGGATCGTGTCCCCGTGCCCGGCGAGCGCGGGTTCCTCCGCGTCGAGCACGACGAGGTCGGCCATCGCGCCCGGCTCGATGGCGCCGGTGCGCCGCCCGCACGCCTGCGCGCCGCCACGCGCCGCCGCGAGCCACATCGACGCACCGACCGAGTCTCCCGCGCCATGGCGCATCAGGTTGCGGCGGCGCCACGCGAGGCGCTGCGAATACTCGAACTGCCGCAGTTCGGCGAACGGATCGACGATCGTGTTCGAGTCGCTTCCGACGCCCCATCGGCCGTGGGCAGCGGCGAAGGCGACGCCCGGAAACGTGCCGTCGCCCAGGTCCGCCTCGGTCGTCGGGGCGAGTCCGGCGACCGCTCCGCTCGACGCGAGCGAGGTGGTCTCGGCATCGACCATGTGCGTCGCGTGCACGAGGCACCAGCGCTCGTCCACCGCGCAATGGTCGAGCAGCCACGCGACCGGACGCTGCCCCGACCACGCGAGGCAGTCGTCCACCTCGGCGGTCTGTTCGGCGACGTGGATGTGCACCGGCGAACGGAGCGGGGCCGCCGCGACCGCGCGGCCGAGTTGGTCCGGCGCGACCGCGCGCAGGCTGTGCGGCGCGACGCCCAGGACCGCACCGCGCGCTTGCGCGAGCGGCACCAGCGCATCGACGAGCGCGGCGTACTCGTCGACCGACATCACGAACCGCCGCTGTGCCGACGACGGCGGCGCCGCGCCGAATCCGCCGTGCGCGTAGTACACCGGCAGGAGCGTCAGCGGCGTCCCGGCGGTGAGCGCCGCCGCGAGCGCGCGCCGCGACATCTCGGCGCGATCCGCGTAGGGCCGCCCTTTCGCGTCGTGGTGCACGTAGTGGAACTCGGCGACCGCGCCGTAGCCCGCTTTCGCCATCTCGACGTAGACCTGGGCGGCGATCGCCTCGAAACGGTCCGGGTCGAGGTGGTCGAGGAACGCGTAGAGCGCGCGCCGCCAGGTCCAGAAACTGTCGTCGCCGTCCGTGTTCGATCGCCCGGTGAGGCCGGCCACGCCGCGCTGGAACGCGTGAGAGTGCAGGTTCGGCATCGCCGGCACGAGCGGCCCGCCGGCGTCCTCCGCGCCGTCGCGCGCGGCGCCGGATCGAACCTCGACGATCGCCCCGTCGGCACCGATGACGACGGTCACGTCGCGCGCCCAGCCTTGCGGCAGCAGCGCGCGATCGGCATGAATCCGCCGTGTCATGTCACCTTCACGCTGCAGACGCGAGCGACGCGACGATCGCCACGGCGCCGCGCTCGAGCGGATTCACGTGCAATGCCGCCTCGGGATCGCGAGCGTCGACGACGAAGGCGCACCCTTCGGCGAGGGGCACCGGCGCCCGGCCCGCGAGCAGGCACTCGCTCTTTCCGCGCACCGAGTAGCAGACGCATGAACGCCATGCCCCCGCGATGGCGCTCGCGCCCCCCGCCACCACGACCTCGCCGCGCGCCTCGCCACGGCGAACCATCAGGTTGAACGCGCGGGCGGATCCGCCGACCAGCCGGCAGGAGGAGGGACGATCGCCGGAGAACCGATACGGATCGTGCAGCGCGGTCAGCGTGACTTCAGCGCCATCGTGGACCAGGACGACGCCGTCGCCGTCGAGCAGCACGAAGGTCCGGTCGATCCCCGGCCAGGCCGAGAACACGCTGTCCCGGTCGAGGTTCGCGATCGACACGCGCCCGGCGAACGCATCGCCACCGGCGTCCGCCGGCCAGGTGACGATCTCGGCCGTGGTGCCACCGCCGTTGCGCCAGGGCACGCGCCGGAAGTCGTGCGGGGAAAGCAGGCGGAAGCTCGTCATCGTGGACCCGGCCGGGCGCTGCTGCCGGGCGCGCGGGACGGCGCATTGTATGCCATCGCGACGAGCGACCTTCGTCCGTTGACAGCCGCGAAGCGCCTCGCCAAGATGCTCGTTTCCCCGCCTGCCCCGGAGCCTTCCGCCATGCGCCGCCTCGCCGTCACGCTCACCGTCCTGGCCTTCGCCGCCGCCCAGCCCGTGTCCGCGCAGGACACCAAGGTGGCGATCGGACTGTCCGGCTGGACCGGATTCGCGCCCCTCACGCTCGCCAGGGAAGCCGGACTCTTCAAGAAGCACGGGCTCGACGTCTCGCTGAAGAAGATCCCGCAGAAGGACCGTCATCTCGCGATCGCGTCCGGCGACATCCAGTGCGCCGCGACGACGGTCGAGACCTGGATCGTGTGGAACGCCAACGGCGTGCCGACCACGCAGATCTTCCAGATGGACAAGAGCTACGGCGCCGACGGCATGGCGGTGCGCAACAACGTCCAGAAGATCGCCGAACTCAAGGGCAAGACCGTCGCGGCGTCGGCGCCCGGCACCGCGCCGTACTTCACGCTCGCCTGGTTCCTCAAGAAGAACGGGCTGTCGGTGAAGGACGTGACGGTGGTCAACCTGGAACCCGGCCCCGCCGCACAGGCGTTCGTCGCCGGCCAGAACGACGCGGCGATGACCTACGAGCCGTACCTCTCGACCGTCCGGTCCAACCCGCAGGCCGGCAGGATCATCGCGACGACGCTCGACTACCCGATGATCATGGACACCTTCGGCTGCACGCCGAAGTTCCTCGCGGAGAACCCGAAAGCGGCGCGCGCGCTCGCGGACGGCTACTTCGACGCCGTCGAGATGATCCGGAACGACCCGAAGCGCAGCTTCGAGATCATGGGCGCGGACGTGAAGCAGTCCGGCGAGCAGTTCGAGGCGTCGCAGAAGTACCTGCGCTGGCAGGACCGCGCGGCGAACAAGGCGTTCTTCGCCGGTCCCCACCAGCAGTTCTCGAAGGAGGCCGCCGACCTCCTGCTCGAGATCGGCATCATCAAGGCGATCCCCGATCTCTCGAAGCTCGCCGACACCCGGTTCATCCAGTAGGTCGGCCTTCAGGCCGACATTCGTGTCCCGCCGCCGTCGGGCTGAAGCCCGACCCACCCCATCCCGTGGGTCGGCCTTCAGGCCGACGTTCGAGGCCCCGCGCTATCGGGCGGACGCCCGCGCCACGGCGTCATGAAGCCGCTCGTTCCCGTTGGCCGGACGCGCAAGGTCGCGCTCGGCATCGCGTTCTTCGTGCTGTTCGTCGCGGCCTGGAGCGTCGCGACCTTCGGCGGCTTCGTGTCGAAGACCTTCCTCGCCGACCCGATCACGATGCTCGAGGAAGGCTGGACGCTGTTCGCGAAGCACGGCTTCGCGGCCGACGTCGGCATCACCGTCTGGCGTGTGCTCGGCGGCTTCGTGCTGGCCGCGCTCGCCGGCGTGCCGCTCGGCATCGCGATGGGCGCCTACAAGCCGGTCGAGGCGTTCTTCGAGCCGTTCGTGTCGTTCGCGCGCTACCTGCCCGCCTCGGCGTTCATTCCGCTGCTCATCCTGTGGGCCGGCATCGGCGAGACGCAGAAGCTCATGGTGATCTTCCTCGGTGTCTTCTTCCAGATCGTGCTGATGGTCGCGGTCACCGTCGGCTCGACGCGCCGGGACCTCGTCGAGGCCGCCTACACGCTCGGCGCGGGATCGACCGGCATCGTCCGCCGTGTGCTGCTGCCCTCCGCCGCGCCGCAGATCGCGGAGACGCTTCGCCTCGTGCTCGGATGGGCGTGGACCTACGTGATCGTCGCCGAACTGATCGGCGCGTCGTCGGGCATCGGGCACATGATCACCGACAGCCAGGCGCTGCTCAACACCGGCCAGATCATCTTCGGCATCATCATGATCGGACTCATCGGTCTCGTCTCGGACTTCGCGTTCAAGGCCGCGAACCAGAAGCTCTTCCCCTGGAGCCTCGCGTAGGACGTCGATGAGCAAGCTCGTCATCGATGCCGTCGGACGCACGTTCCCGGGCGTGCGCGGCGGCGCCGCGACGGTCGCGCTGACGCCGATCTCGCTCGATGTCGCGGACAACGACTTCATCACCATCCTCGGCCCGTCGGGCTGCGGCAAGTCGACGCTGCTGCGGATCGTCGCCGGACTCGACCGCCCGACGACCGGCCGCGTGCTCCTCGATGACGTCGAAGTGACCGGCCCGGGCGCCGACCGCGGCATGGTGTTCCAGAGCTACACGCTCTTTCCCTGGCTCACCGTCGAGGAGAACGTGCGCTTCGGCCTGAACGAGAAGGGCCTGCCCGCCTCCGAGCAGGCGTCGATCGCCGCCCACTGGATCCACAAGGTGGGCCTCGACGGCTTCGCCCGCCACTACCCGAAGATGCTGTCGGGCGGGATGCAGCAGCGGACCGCGATCGCGCGCGCGCTCGCGAACGCGCCGAAGATCCTGCTGCTCGACGAGCCGTTCGGCGCGCTCGACCACCAGACGCGCGGCCTGATGCAGGAGCTGCTCCTCGCGATCTGGGAGAGCGAGAAGACGACCGTGCTGTTCGTCACGCACGACATCGAGGAGGCGATCTTCATGGCGAGCCGCGTCGTCGTGATGAGCGCGCGCCCCGGCCGCATCAAGGCCGACGTCGCGGTGCCGCTCGCGCACCCGCGCCACTACACGGTGAAGACGACGCCGTCGTTCTCCTCGCTCAAGGCGCGGCTCACCGAGGAGATCCGCGCCGAGGCGCTGAAGGTCGAAGGCGCCGCGTTCGCCGGTGATTGACCTCCGCCGCGGTGACGCAACCTCGGACCGCGCGGCGATCGTCGCGACGATGCGCTTCTCCCCTCGATGATCGCGCGCGGCCGCGCCGCGGCGCCTCAGTAGCGCCCGCCGGCTTGCTGCCAGCGCCACGCGTCGGCGCAGATGGTCTCGAGATCGCGCGTCGCGCGCCACCCGAGCTGCGTTTCCGCGCGCGAGGGGTCGGCGTAGATGCACGCGACGTCGCCGGGGCGCCGCGCCGCGAACATCCGGGCGATGCGCCGCCCGCACGCGCGCTCGAAGGCGTGCGCCACCTGCAGCACCGACCAGCCGCGCCCCATGCCGAGGTTGAACGTCGCGGCGCCCGGGGCGGTCGCGAGGTGGGCCAGCGCGGCGACATGCCCTTCGGCGAGGTCCTGCACGTGCAGGTAGTCGCGCACGCAGGTTCCGTCCTCCGTGGGCCAGTCGCTGCCGAACACCCGGAGCTCGCCGATCTCGCCGGCTGCGATCCGGCACAGGAGCGGCACGAGGTTCTGCGGGCGGGCGGCGGGAGCCTCGCCGATGCGCGCGGAGGGATGCGCCCCGGCCGGATTGAAATAGCGCAGGATCCCGATGCGCCAGTTCGCGTTGGCGCGCGCGAGGTCGCGCAGGAAGTCCTCGGCGGACCGTTTCGTGCGGCCGTACACGCTGTGCGGCTTGAGCGGGGCGTCCTCGGGGACCGGAAGCACGTCCGGCTGCCCGTAGACGGTCGCCGAACTGGAGTAGACGAGTCGCGCGACGCCCGCCTCGCCCATCACCTCGGCGAGCGCGACCGTGCCGCCGACGTTGACGTCCCAATACGCGAGCGGCCGTTCCTCGCCTTCCGCGACCGCCTTGAGTCCCGCGCAGTGGACGACGCCGGAGATGGCGTGGTCGTGGAAGATCCGGCGCAGCGCCTCGGTGTCGCGCACGTCCGCTTCGATCACCTCGACCGGGCGACCGCACAGCTCCGAAAGCCGCGGGACGACCGACCGCGAGCTGTTGACGAAGGTGTCGATGACGAGCGGCTCGACGCCGGACCGGGCGAGCGCGACGACGACGTGCGACCCGATGAACCCCGCTCCTCCCGTCACGAGGATCTTTCCGTCCATGGGGCCGCATCGTACACGACGCGGCCCGGCGCATCCGCAGGCCCGGATGCGCGAAGGCCGGGCGCGCGGCCCGGCCTTCGCTCGTGCGACGCGGCGGCGTTACTCCGCCTTCGCGTCCTCGCCCGCTTCGGCCGCCAGCGGCCGGTCGACGAGCTCGACGAGCGCCATCGGCGCGTTGTCGCCCTGGCGGAAGCCGAACTTCAGGATCCGCAGGTAGCCGCCCGGACGAGCCTTGTAGCGCGGGCCCAGCTCGGCGAAGAGCTTGGTCACGACGCCGCGGTCGCGCAGCCGGTCGAACGCGAGGCGGCGGTTCGCGAGCGTCGGCTCCTTCGACAGCGTGATCAGCGGCTCGGCGACCTTGCGCAGCTCCTTGGCCTTCGGGAGCGTGGTCTTGATCGCCTCGTGGGTGAAGAGCGAGTTGGTCATGTTCCGCAGCATCGCGACGCGATGGCTGCTGGTGCGGTTGAGCTTGCGTTGTCCGTGGCGGTGACGCATGGTTTCGGCCCTTCAGCGTGACGGCGCCGATTCGCACGGCGCTCGGTTCTTCTTCTTTGCTTGTTCGGGGTTACGGACGGTCGAGTCCGGCCGGCGGCCAGTTCTCGAGTTTCATGCCGAGGGAGAGCCCGCGCGAGGCGAGCACTTCCTTGATCTCGTTCAGCGACTTGCGGCCGAGGTTCGGCGTCTTGAGGAGCTCGGTTTCGGTGCGCTGGATCAGGTCCCCGATGTAGTAGATGTTCTCGGCCTTGAGACAGTTGGCCGAGCGCACCGTGAGTTCGAGGTCGTCGACCGGACGCAGCAAGAGCGGATCGACCTGCGGCGAGCTGCGCTCCGCCACCGGGACATCCGTGCCCTTCAAGTCGGCGAACACCGACAGTTGCTCGACCAGCACGCTCGCCGCGTAGCGGACCGCCTGCTCCGGCTCGACCACGCCGTTGGTCTCGATGTCCAGCACGAGCTTGTCGAGGTCGGTGCGCTGCTCGACCCGCGCGCTCTCCACGGCGTAGCTGACGCGGCGGACCGGCGAGAACGACGCGTCGAGCAGGATCGAACCGATCGAACGGCCGCCTTCCGGCTTCACGCGCGAGGTCGCCGGCTGATAGCCGCGGCCCTTGTCGACCCGGATCTCCATCTCGAGCTTGCCGCCCGCCGTCAGGTGGGCGATCACGTGTTCGGGGTTGATGATCTCGACGTCGTGGTTCGGCTCGATGTCGGCCGCCGTCACGGCGCCCTCGTCCGACTTGGCGAGCTTCAGCACGACGTGGTCGCGGTTGTGCAGCTTCAGCACGACACCCTTCAGGTTGAGGAGGATGTCGACGACGTCTTCCTGCACGCCGTCGAGCGCCGAGTACTCGTGCAGCACGCCCGAGATGCGGACCTCGGTCGGAGCGTATCCCGGCATCGACGACAGCAGGACACGGCGCAGCGCATTGCCGAGCGTGTGGCCGTAGCCGCGCTCGAACGGTTCCATCACGACCTTCGCGTGGAACGGAGACATGCTCTGGACATCGATGATGCGCGGCTTGAGGAGAACGTTGCTTTGCATTCGGAATCCTCGTGAAAGAGGAAAAACGCGTCGCCCGGCGTCGGTCGCGTCGCCACGACGCGGCGCGACCGGACCTGCACCGGGCCTTTACTTGCTGTACAACTCGACGACGAGGCTCTCGTTGATGTCCTGGCCGAACTCGGAGCGGTCGGGCGCGCCCTTGAACGTGCCCTGCAGCTTCTTCGGATCGACGTCGACCCATGCCGGGAAACCCACCTTCTCGGCGAGCTGCAGCGAATCGGTGATCCGGAGCTGCGCCTTCGCCTTCTCGGCGACCGACACGACGTCGCCGGTACGGCACAGCGCCGACGGGACGTTCACGCGCTTGCCGTTCACGAGGATCGCGCCATGCGTCACGAGCTGTCGCGCCTCCGCGCGGGTCGAGCCGTAACCCATCCGGTAGACGACGTTGTCGAGCCGCGACTCGAGGAGCTTCAGCAGGTTCTCGCCGGTCGAGCCCTTGCGGCGGGCCGCCTCGACGAAGTAACGGCGGAACTGGCGCTCGAGCAGTCCGTAGATGCGGCGGAGCTTCTGCTTCTCGCGAAGCTGGTTGCCGTAGTCGGACATGCGCATGCCCGACTTCTGCCCGTGCTGGCCGGGCTTCATCTCGAGCTTGCACTTGGAGTCGAGCGATCGACGCGCGCTCTTCAGGAAGAGATCGGTTCCCTCCCGTCGCGCCAGCTTGCACTTGGGTCCGGTATATCTGGCCACAGTCGCTATCCAGTGATCGAAGGTTGGGGAATCAGACGCGGCGCCGCTTCGGCGGCCTGCAGCCGTTGTGCGGCACCGGGGTCACGTCGGAGATCGACGCGATCTTGAATCCGAGCGCGTTCAGCGCCCGGACCGCCGACTCGCGACCCGGGCCCGGCCCCTTGATGCGGACCTCGAGGTTCCGGACGCCGCACTCCTGCGCCGCGCGGCCGGCGGCCTCGGCCGCGACCTGCGCCGCGAACGGGGTCGATTTCCGCGAGCCCTTGAATCCGGCGCCGCCGGAGGTGGCCCAGGAGAGCACGTTGCCCTGACGGTCGGTGATCGTGATGATCGTGTTGTTGAAGGACGCGTGGATGTGCGCGATGCCCTCGGAGACGTTCTTCTTGACCTTCTTCCGGGCGCGCGCCGCCATGGCGGCCTTCTGGGACGGTTGCTGTGCCATCGTCGGGGTTCCTGTTTATTTCGCCGGCGCTGCCTTCGACAGCGCGACGGTGCGGCCCTTCTTCGGACCCTTGCGGGTGCGCGCGTTGGTCCGCGTGCGCTGGCCGCGCACCGGCAGTCCCTTGCGATGGCGCACGCCGCGGTAGCAGCCGAGGTCCATCAACCGCTTGATGTTCATCGTCGTCTCGCGGCGGAGGTCTCCCTCGACCGCGAACCGGCCGACCTGTTCGCGCAGCTTGTCCATCTGCGTGTCGTTCAGGTCCTTGATCTTGGTCGACGGCACCACGCCGGCGGCCGCGACGATCGCCTTCGCGCGCGCCGGGCCGATGCCGTAGATCGCCTGCAGCGCGATCACCGCGTGCTGGTGGTTGGGGATGTTGACGCCCGCGATACGAGCCATCGCTTCGCTCCTGCTCTATTCAGTTGTCAGTTGACAGTTGTCAGTTGACAGTGGATTCAGCCCTGCCGCTGCTTGTGGCGCGGTTCCGTGCAGATCACGCGCACCACGCCGTGGCGCTTGATGATCTTGCAGTTGCGACACATCTTCTTCACGCTCGCCAGTACCTTCATCTCGCTCTCCTCGCCGCCGTCCCGCCGCGCCTTCGACGGCGCGCCACCGGTATCGCCGATGCTACTGTCAACTGACAACTGTCAACTGACTGCTGAATCACTTCGCCCTGAACGTGATCCGCGCGCGCGACAGGTCGTAGGGCGTCATCTCCACCGTGACCTTGTCGCCGGGCAGGATCTTGATGTAGTGCATCCGCATCTTCCCGGAGATGTGGCCCAGCACCACGTGTCCATTCTCGAGTTTCACGCGGAAGGTGGCGTTCGGCAGCATCTCCACCACCTCCCCCTGCATCTGGATCGTGTCTTCCTTGGCCATCAGCGGCTCGGGACTCCGCCCTTGAAGTTCGCCTTCTTGAGCAGGCTCTCGTACTGCTGCGACATCATGTAGGCCTGCACCTGCGTCATGAAGTCCATCGTGACGACCACGATGATCAGGAGCGACGTGCCTCCGAAGTAGAACGGCACGTTCTTCCAGGCGATCAGGAAGTTCGGGATGAAGCACACGATCACGAGGTAGAGCGAGCCGATGAGCGTCAGGCGCATCGTGATCTTCTCGATGTACTTCGCGGTCTGCTCGCCCGGCCGGTAGCCCGGGATGAACGCGCCGCTCTTCTTCAGGTTGTCCGCCGTCTCCTTCGGGTTGTACTGCAACCCGGTGTAGAAGAAGCAGAAGAAGATGATCGCCGCCGCGTACAGGATCTCGTGGACCGGCTGGCCGGGGCTCAGCACCGCGGCCACGTCGCGCAGCCAGATCGTCCCTTCCCCGGTGCCGAACCACTGCGCCAGCGTGGCCGGGAACAGGATGATCGACGACGCGAAGATCGGCGGGATCACCCCGGCCATGTTGAGCTTGAGCGGCAGGTGCGAACTCTGGCCCTGGTAGACGCGGTTGCCGACCTGGCGCTTGGCGTAGTTGACCAGGATCTTGCGCTGCGCCCGCTCGACGTACACGACGAACGCGGTGACGAGCACCACCAGCGCGGCGATGCCCAGCACCAGCGGGATCGAGTACGCGCCGGTCCGCGCCTGCTCGAGCGTCAGCCCGATCGCGTTGGGGAGCCCCGCGGCGATGCCCGCGAAGATGATGAGCGAAATGCCGTTGCCCAGCCCGCGCTCCGTGATCTGCTCGCCGAGCCACATCAGGAACATCGTGCCGGTGACGAGCGTGACGGCCGAAATCACCCGGAACCCCAGTCCCGGGTCGAGCACGAGGCCCGCCTGCGATTCGAGCGCGAGCGAGATGCCGAGCGCCTGGAAGAACGACAGCCCGAGCGTCCCGTAGCGCGTGTACTGCGTGATCTTGCGCCGGCCCGCCTCCCCTTCCTTCCGCAAGGCCTCGAGCGACGGGACGACCACCGTGCAGAGCTGCATGATGATCGACGCCGAGATGTACGGCATGATCCCGAGCGCGAAGATCGAGAAGCGCGACAGCGCACCCCCGGAGAAGACGTTGAACAGGCCGAGGATGCCGTCCTGCTGCGAGCGGAACAGGTCCTCGAGCACCTGCGCATTGATGCCCGGCACCGGAATGTGCGTCCCGATCCGGTAGACGACCATCGCCCCGAGCAGGAACCACAGCCGCCGCTTGAGATCGGCGTACCGCGAGCCGCCCTTCAGCGCAGGATTGACCGTCGTCGCCACGTCGTCGCTCGTCCCGCCCGGCCTATTCGACGCTGCCGCCGGCGGCTTCGATCGCCGCCCGGGCACCCTTGGTCACCAGCACGCCCGAGAGCTTCACCGCCTTCTCGAGCTTGCCCGTCCGGATCACCTTCGCCGCCTTCGCGGTCGCCGGGACGATGCCCGCCGCCTTGAGCGCGAGGAGGTCGATGTCGGCTACCGGCAGCCGCGCGAGTTCGGACAGCCTCACCTCGGCGGTGTCGTCGCGCGACATCGACACGAAGCCGCGCTTCGGCAGGCGCCGCTGCAGCGGCATCTGGCCGCCCTCGAACCCGACCTTGTGGAAGCCGCCCGAGCGGGACGACTGCCCCTTGTGGCCGCGGCCGGCGGTCTTGCCCGAGCCCGAGCCGATCCCCCGCGCCACGCGCTTGCGCGGCTTGTTGCTGCCCGCCGCCGGCTTGATCGTGTTGAGACGCATGCTTCGCTCCGCTCGCTCGTCCTACCCCGTGATCTTCACGAGGTAGCTCACCTTGTTCACCATGCCGCGCACCGACGGCGTGTCCTCGACCTCGACCGTGTGGTTGGTCCACTTGAGGCCCAGCCCCCGCACGGTGGCGCGATGGTCGGCGCGCGTGCGCGGCGTGGCGCGCACCAGCGTGACCTTCATCGTCTTCTTCGCGCTCATCCTCACGCCTCCAGGATCTCTTCGACCGTCTTGCCTCGCTTCGCGGCGATGTCGGCCGGGGAGCTGATCGACTCGAGCGCGTTCAGCGTCGCGCGCACCACGTTGTACGGGTTGGTGGGCCCATGGCACTTGGCGAGCACGTTGGTGACGCCCACGACGTCGCACACGGCGCGCATCGCACCCCCGGCGATCACGCCGGTGCCGTCGGAAGCCGGCTGCATGTAGACGCGCGTCGAGCCGTGGCGGCCCTCGACCGCGTGGTGCAGCGTGCCCTTGCGAAGCCGCACCTTCACCATGTTGCGGCGGGCCTGCTCCATCGCCTTCTGCACCGCGACCGGAACCTCCTTCGCCTTGCCCTTGCCCATGCCGACGCGGCCGTCACCGTCGCCGACCACGGTCAGCGCCGCGAAGCCCATGATGCGTCCGCCCTTCACGACCTTCGTGACGCGGTTGATGCTGATCATCTTCTCCCGCAGGCCGTCGCCGCGGTCGTCCGCCTGCTGCTGCCTGGGAGCGTTGCTGCGTGGGTTCGCCATGGATTCTCGTTCCTAGAACTTGAGGCCGCCTTCGCGCGCCGCCTCGGCGAGCGCCTTGACGCGCCCGTGGAAGCGATAGCCCGAGCGGTCGAACGCGACCTGTTCGATGCCGAGCGCCTTCGCGCGCTCCGCGATTTTCCTGCCGACCACCGTCGCGGCCGCCGTGTTGCCGCCGTTCGCGAGGTCCTTGCGCACCTCGCCCTCGAGCGTCGAGGCGCTCGCGAGCACGTGCGCGCCGTCCGGCGCCACGATCTGCGCGTAGATGTGCGCGTTCGACCGGCTGACGACGAGCCGCGTCGCGCCCTGGAGGGCGATGCGGATCCGCGTCTGGCGCGCGCGGCGGATGCGGGCCTGCTTCTTGTTCATCGTGGCACCTCGAGACGGTCTCTACTTCTTCTTCGTTTCCTTGAGCACGACGCGCTCGTCCGCGTAGCGCACGCCCTTCCCCTTGTACGGCTCGGGCGGGCGATAGGCGCGGATCTCCGCGGCGACCTGGCCGACCTGCTGGCGGTCGATGCCCTTGACCACGATGTCGGTCTGGGCCGGGGTCTCCGCCTTCACGCCCTTCGGCAGCACGTGCACCACCGGATGCGAGAAGCCGAGCGACAGGTTGAGCTTGTCGCCCGCGGCCTGCGCCCGGAAGCCGACGCCGACCAGCGTCAGCTTCTTCTCGAAGCCCTGCGAGACGCCGCGGACCATGTTGGCGAGGAGGGCGCGCGTCGTGCCGTGCAGCGCCCGCGATTCGGGGCCCGCCGCCTTGCAGACGATCGAGCCGCCTTCCTTCTGCACCGTGACGCCGGCCGCGACGCGGCGCGACAGCGAGCCCAGCGGACCCTTCACGGTGATCTCGTCGCCGGCGATGGTCACCTCGACCTTCGCGGGCAGCGCAATGGGTTGATTGCCGATGCGGGACATGGGGGCTCCGTTACGCGACGATGCAGAGGACTTCGCCTCCGACGCCATCGGCCCGCGCCTTGCGGTCGGTCATCACGCCGCGCGAGGTAGACACGATCGCGATGCCGAGCCCGTTCATCACGCGCGGCATCTCGTCCTTGCCGCGGTAGACGCGGAGCCCCGGCGAACTCACGCGCTCGATGCGCTCGATCACCGGACGGCCGGCGTGGTAGCGCAGCGCGATCTCGAGGACCGGCTTGGCGTCCTCGCCGCCGAGCTTGAAGCCGTCGATGTAGCCCTCGTCCTTGAGGACCTTCGCGATCGCGACCTTGACCTTGGACGAGGGCATCTCGACCGTGGCCCGCTCGATCATCTGCGCGTTGCGGATGCGCGTCAGCATGTCGGCGATGGGATCAGTCATGCTCATGCTTCACCTCGTGCATCCGTTACCAGCTGGCCTTGACGACGCCGGGCACCTCGCCGCGCATGATGTAGTCGCGCAGCTTGCTGCGGCCGAGGCCGAACTTCGAGTAGACGCCGCGCGGGCGGCCCGTGAGCGAGCAGCGGCTGCGCACGCGCGTCGGGTTGGCGTTGCGCGGCAGTTGCTGCAGCTTCAGGCGCGCCGCGTAGCGGTCCTCGTCGGAGGCGCGGGCGTTGTCGACGATCGCCTCGAGGGCGGCCCGCCGCTTCGCGTACTTCGCGACCAGCTTCTTGCGCTTCTCGTTGCGGTTGATCACAGCCAGCTTGGCCATGGCGTGGGCTCTCAGTTCTTGAACGGGAAACGGAACGCGGAGAGCAGCGCCTTGGCTTCGGCGTCGGACTTCGCGCTCGTCGTGATCGTGATGTTCATCCCGCGGAGCGTGTCGATCTTGTCGTACTCGATCTCCGGGAAGATGATCTGTTCCTTGACGCCCATGTTGTAGTTCCCCTGGCCGTCGAAGCCGCGCCCCGACACGCCGCGGAAGTCGCGGACGCGGGGCAGCGCGATCGAGATCAGCCGGTCGAGGAACTCGTACATGCGGTCGTGCCGCAGCGTCACCATGCAGCCGATCGGGTAGCCCTCGCGGATCTTGAACCCGGCGATCGCCTTGCGGGCCTTCGTCACCACCGGCTTCTGGCCGGCGATCTTCTGCATGTCGGCGACCGCGTTCTCGAGGAACTTCTTGTCGCCCGTCGCCTCGCCGACGCCCATGTTGAGGACGATCTTCTCGATCCGGGGAACCTGCATCACCGACGCGTAGCCGAACTGCTTGACCAGCGCGGGCACGACTTCCTTGCGGTAGTAATCCTTCAGGCGGGCCATCGTTCTCTCCTCATGCCCCGATCTGCTCGCCGTTCGACTTGAAGAAGCGGACCTTGCGGCCGTCCTCCAGCGTACGGAAGCCCACGCGGTCCGCCTTCTGCGTGACCGGGTTCCAGATCGCCACGTTCGAGACGTGGATCGGGACTTCCCGCGTCACGATGCCGCCCGGCTGGTTCTTCAGCGGGTTCGGCCGCGTGTGGCGCTTCACCGTGTTGACGCCGTTGACGACGACGTGCGAGGCATCGACGACGCGCGAGACGTCGCCGCGCTTGCCCTTGTCGCGGCCCGTGAGCACGACGACGTTGTCGCCCTTCCTGATCTTGCGCATGGCGACGCTCCTTACAGGACTTCGGGCGCGAGCGACACGATCTTCATGAATCGCTCGGTGCGCAACTCGCGCGTCACCGGCCCGAAGATGCGCGTGCCGATCGGCTCCAGCTTGGGATTGAGCAGGACCGCCGCGTTGCCGTCGAAACGCACGCGGGCGCCGTCGTCGCGGCGCACGCCCTGGCGCGTCCGCACGACCACGGCGTTGTAGATCTCGCCTTTCTTGACGCGACCGCGCGGCGCGGCGTCCTTGACGCTCACCTTGATCACGTCGCCGATGTGCGCGTAGCGGCGCTTGCTGCCGCCCAGCACCTTGATACACATGACCGAACGCGCGCCCGTATTGTCGGCGACGTCCAGCACCGTCTGCATCTGGATCATGACTGACACGCTCTCCAACTTGATCCGCGTTCGCGGCGCCGGGGCCGGCGCACCGGCCCGGCCCGCGGGCGACCTCGCGCGGCCAGTTTTGGACCCCGTACGGGGAGGATTCCGCCCGGGGGCCGACCGTCCAGCGCCCAGCGCGGAGAATCCGCTATTATGGCAGGGAACCTCTGGTTTCGCAAGTCCTGCGGCGCCCGCCCCCGGCGACCCTGCGGGCCCGCGCCCGCCCGATCCGCAGACGCCCGCCGATCAGGCGATCTGCCCCTTCTCCAGCACCTTCGACACGCGATAGGCCTTGGTCTTCGAGAGCTTGCGGGTGGCCTCGATCTCGACCAGGTCGCCCGACTTGCACTCGTTGCCCTCGTCGTGCGCGTGATACTTGTGCGAACGCGTGATGATCTTGCCGTACAGCGGATGGCGGACCCGGCGCTCGACCAGCACCGTGACCGTCTTGTTCATCTTGTCGCTGACGACGCGGCCGGTCAGCGTGTGACCGGTCTTCCGCGCCGCGCCCTGCGTCGCCTGGTCGTTCATGCCTGGCCCGCCTTCTGTCCGATGAGAGTCTTCACCCGGGCGATGCCGCGCCGGACGTCCTTGAGCTTCGCCGGGTTCTGCAATTGCTGCGTCGCCTTCTGCATCCGCAGGCCGAACTGCTCCCTGTAGAGCGCGTTCAACTCGGTGGCGAGTTCCGCCGCCGACTTCGCCCTGAGGGCCTTCTTCGCTTCCGATCGCTTCACGTCGGCCTCCGTCAGCTCACCAGGCGGTGGACGAACGCGGTCCGGAGCGGCAGCTTCGCCGCCGCGAGCGCGAACGCCTCCCGGGCCAGCGCCTCGTCGACGCCGTCCATCTCGTAGAGCACCTTGCCGGGCTGGATCTCGGCGACCCAGTACTCCGGGTTGCCCTTGCCGTTGCCCATGCGGACTTCCGCCGGCTTCTTCGACACCGGCTTGTCCGGGAAGATGCGGATCCAGATGCGGCCGCCGCGCTTGATGTGGCGCGTCATCGCCCGCCGCGCCGCCTCGATCTGGCGAGCGGTGAGACGGCCTCGGGTGGTCGCCTTCAGGCCGTACTCGCCGAACGACACCTTGGCGCCGACCGTCGCGAGCCCGGTGTTGCGGCCCTTCTGTTCCTTGCGGTACTTCCTTCTAGCTGGCTGCAGCATTCTTCGCTCCTGCGCGGCGCGGCCGCTTCGGCGCTTCGGGGGCCGGCGCCGGCGCCGCCGCCGGTTCCGCGTTGTGCGCCATCACCTCGCCCTTGAACACCCAGACCTTGATGCCGATCTTGCCGTAGGTCGTGCGCGCCTCGGCGAACCCGTAGTCGATGTCGGCGCGCAGCGTGTGCAGCGGCACGCGTCCCTCGCGGTACCACTCGCTCCGCGCGATCTCGGCGCCGTTGAGCCGCCCGGCGCTCATCACCTTGATGCCCTGCGCGCCCAGGCGCATGGCGTTCTGCATCGCGCGCTTCATCGCGCGGCGGAACATGATCCGCTTCTCGAGCTGCTGCGCGATCGACTCCGCGACGAGTTGCGCGTCGATCTCGGGCTTGCGGATCTCCTCGATGTTGAGGCCCACGTCCCCGCCCATCATGCGGCGCAGGTCGGCGCGCAGCGTCTCGATGTCCTCGCCCTTCTTGCCGATCACCACGCCCGGACGGGCGCTGTGGACGGTGATACGCGCGTTCTTGGCCGGACGCTCGATGGTGATGCGCGCGACGGAGGCGTGCGACAGCTTGCGCTTCAGGTACTCGCGGACGCGGATGTCCTCGCCGAGCGTGGCGCCGAAGTTCTTGCTGTTGGCGTACCAGCGCGACGACCAGTTGCGCGTGACCGCGAGGCGGAAGCCGGTCGGATGGATTTTCTGACCCATGTCGGTCCCTTACTTGGCTTTCCCGTCGCCGACGACGACGTGGATGTGGCAGGTCTGCTTGCCGATCGTGTTGCCGCGGCCCTTGGCCCTGGCGCTCATGCGCTTCCGCGTCTCGGCCCGGTCGACGTAGATCGTCGTGACCTTGAGTTCGTCGATGTCCGCGCCGTCGTTGTGCTCGGCGTTCGCGATCGCGCTCTCGAGGACCTTCCGGATGATCTTCGCGCCCTTCTTCGGCGAGAACGCGAGGAGATCGAGCGCGCGGCCGACCGGCATCCCGCGGATCTGGTCGGCGACGAGCCGGCCCTTCTGGGCCGACAGGCGGACGCCGCGCAGCGTGGCTTGGGTTTCCATCGCGTCCCTCACTTCCTCTTCGCCGGCGGCTTCGCGGGCGTCGCGACCTTCTTGTCGGACGAGTGTCCCTTGAAGGTGCGCGTCATCGCGAACTCGCCCAGCTTGTGGCCGACCATGTTCTCGGACACGTAGACCGGGATGTGCTGCTTGCCGTTGTGCACGGCGATCGTCAGGCCGACGAAGTCGGGCGTGACGGTCGAGCGGCGCGACCAGGTCTTGATCGGCTTCTTGTCGTTGGTCGCGCGCGCGGCCTCCACCTTCGACTGCAGGTGCAGGTCGACGAACGGTCCCTTCTTGATCGAACGTGCCATCGCTTATCCCTTCGTCGCGTGCCGGCGGCGGACGATCATGCCGTCCGTGCGCTTGTTCTTGCGCGTCTTGTAGCCCTTCGCCGGCGTGCCCCACGGCGAGACCGGGTGGTGCCAGCCGCCGCCGCCGTTGGTGCGGCCACCCATCGGGTGGTCGACCGGGTTCATCGAGATGCCGCGCACCGTCGGACGAATGCCGCGCCAGCGGTTCGCGCCGGCCTTGCCGATCGAGCGCAGGCTGTGTTCCTCGTTGCCGACCTCGCCGATGGTCGCGCGGCAGTCGACGTGGACCTTGCGGATCTCGCCGGAACGGAGCCGGAGCTGCGCGTGGATGCCTTCGCGGGCGAGCACCTGCACCGCCGCGCCGGCCGAGCGCGCGAGCTGGGCGCCGCGGCCCGGCTGCAGCTCGACGCAGTGCACCGTCGTGCCGACCGGGATGTTCCGCAGCGGCAGCGCGTTGCCCGGCTTGATGCCGGCCTCACCGCCCGACACGAGCTCGGTGCCGACCGCGACGCCGCGCGGAGCGATGATGTAGCGCCGCTCGCCGTCCCTGTAGCAGAGGAGCGCGATGTTCGCGCTGCGGTTCGGATCGTATTCGAGCCGCTCCACCTTCGCCGGGATGCCGTCCTTGTCGCGGCGGAAGTCGATGATCCGGTAGTGGTGCTTGTGTCCGCCGCCCTTGTGCCGCGTCGTGATGTGGCCGTGGTTGTTGCGGCCCGACCCGCGCTTCTGCGACTCGGTGAGCGCGTCGACCGGCCGGCCCTTGTGCAGGGCCGGGTTGACGACCTTGACGAGCGTGCGGCGCCCGGCGGAGGTCGGCTTGACTTTGACGAGTGCCATCTCAGGCCTCCTGCGCGAAGTTGATTTCCTGGCCGGCCTTCAGGCACACGTACGCCTTCTTCCAGTGGCGGCGACGGCCGACGAAACGGCCGAACCGCTTCTCCTTGCCGCGCACGTTGCTGATCTGGACGCTGTCGACCTGGACCTTGAACATCAGCTCGACCGCGGCCTTCACCTCGGGCTTCGTCGCGTCCTGCGCGACGCGGAAGACGACCTGCTCGTGCTTGTCCGCGAGCATCGTCGCCTTCTCCGAGATGATCGGGGCGAGCAGCACGGTCATCAGCCGCTCCTGCGCGAACTTCGTGGGGGCGGTGGTGCGGGGCGCGTTCATCCGAGCATCTCCTCGAACTGGCCGACGGCCGCCTTCGTGAGCAGCACGTGGTTGAAACGGACGAGGCTCACGGGATCCACCTCGCGCGCCTCCAGGACCAGCACGTCCGGCAGGTTGCGCGACGCGAGGAACACGTTCTCGTCGAGCCGGTCGGTCACGACGAGTACCGTGCCCTCGAGACCCAGGCTCTTCACCTTCTTCGCGAACGCCCGCGTCTTCGGGGAATCGGCGGCGATCGCGTCGATCACCTTCAGGCGCTCCTCGCGCACGAGTTGCGACAGGATCGACGCGATTCCGGCGCGGTACATCTTGCGGTTGACCTTCTGCTCGAAGTTCTCGTCGGGCAGGTTCGGGAAGATCCTGCCGCCGCCGCGCCACAGCGGGCTGTTCGCCTGGCCCGCGCGCGCGCGGCCGGTGCCCTTCTGCTTCCACGGCTTCCTGTGCGACTTGTTGACCTGGCCGCGCGACTTCTGCGCGCGCGTGCCCTGCCGGCCGTTCGCCCGGTAGGCGGTGACGACCTGGTGGATCAGCGCCTCGTTGTAGGCGCGGCCGAACAGTTCGTCGGAGGCGGCGACCTTCGTGGGCGCCTGGCCGTCCTGGTGGATGAGCTCGAGTTCCATCGTCACGCCCCCTTCTTCGCCGGCGTCTTCACCGAGGGACGCACGATCACCGCGCCGCCGTCCGCGCCCGGGACCGAGCCCCGGACGAGCAGCAGGCCGCGCTCCTTGTCGACACGGACGACAGGCAGCGTCTGCACGGTGCGCGTCGCGCTGCCGTACTGTCCGGCCATCCGCTTGCCCGGGAACACGCGGCCCGGATCCTGCGCCATGCTGATCGAGCCCGGCGTGTTGTGCGACACCGAGTTGCCGTGCGACGCTCGGTTCGAGCTGAAGTTGTGGCGGCGGATCACGCCGGTGAAGCCGCGACCCTTGGTCGTGCCGGTCACGTCGACGAGCTGGCCGGCCGAGAACGTGTCCGCGCCGACCACGTCGCCCGGTTTGAGCTGCGAGGCGACGTCCGCGCTGACCGGGAACTCGCGCAGCAACTCGCCGGCTTCCACGCCGGCCTTCGCGACGTGTCCCGCCAGCGGTTTCGCCACGCGCGACGGGCGGCGCTTTCCGTAGGCGACCTGCACGGCCACGTAGCCGTCGGTCTCCCGGCTCTTGATCTGGGTGACGCGGTTGCCGCCGACGTCCAGCACGGTCACGGGAACGGCGGTGCCGTCCTCCGCGAACACGCGGGTCATCCCGACCTTGCGTCCGACGAGTCCGAGTGACATGTCCATTACCTCTCTTGGTCTTGGCCGCTTCCTCGCGGAGGCGGTGCCGGCTGCTATTGGCCGGCGTCATGGCGGGAAGGGGGAAGGGTGAAGGGGGAAGGGTGCGCCGCGCCGGCCGATCACCCTTCTCCCTTCCCTCTTCTCCCTTCCCTTACTTCCTCACTGCAGCTTGATCTCCACGTCCACCCCCGCCGGCAGGTCGAGCTTCATCAACTGGTCGACCGTCTTGTCGGTCGGGTCGATGATGTCCATCAGGCGCAGGTGCGTGCGGATCTCGAACTGGTCGCGCGAGGTCTTGTTCGCGTGCGGCGAGCGCAGGACGTCGAAGCGCTCGATCTTCGTCGGCAGCGGCACCGGGCCGCGCACGACCGCGCCCGAACGCTTCGCCGTCTCGACGATCTCGAGCGCCGACTGGTCGATCAGCTTGTAGTCGAACGCCTTGAGACGGATGCGGATTCTCTGGTTCTGCATGTGTGTTCCTTCGGCCAGCAGTCAGGAGTCAGTTGTCGGTTGTCAGTCGCGACGCCGCTGCGCCGCTCTTGCTGCCAACTGCCAACTGTCAACTGCCAACTGTCACTCGATGACCTTCGCCACCACCCCGGCGCCCACCGTCCGGCCACCCTCGCGGATCGCGAAGCGCAGCCCCTCCTCCATCGCGATCGGCGCAATCAGCGTCACCACCATCCCGATGTTGTCCCCGGGCATCACCATCTCCGTCCCCGCAGGCAGCTCGCAGCTCCCCGTCACGTCCGTCGTCCGGAAATAGAACTGCGGCCGGTACCCCGGGAAAAACGGCGTGTGCCGGCCTCCCTCGTCCTTCGACAGCACGTACACCTCGCAGCTGAACTTCGTGTGCGGCGTGATCGAGCCGGCTTCGACAGCACCTGCCCCGCTCCACCTCCTCACGCTTCGTGCCCTCAGCAGCACCCCGACGTTGTCCCCGGCCTGCCCCTGATCGAGCAGCTTGCGGAACATCTCCACCCCGTGCACACCGTCTTCGCCGTCGGCTTCAGCCCCACGATCTCCAGCTCGTCGCCCACCTTCACGATCCCGCGTTCCACCCGGCCCGTCACCACCGTCCCGCGGCCCGAAATCGAGAACACGTCCTCCACCGGCATCAGAAACGGACCGTCCACCGCCCGCTTCGGCTCCGGTATGTAACTGTCCAGCGCCTCCGCCAGCTTGAGATCGACCTCCCATCTCCCGTCTAGCGCCAGCTGACAGACCTCGTGATGCCGGCCGGTCTGTCGGGCCGCGACCTCGCGGGTCGCTTGCAGAGCCAGGATCCGGGCCTCGCCGTCATCATGACGAGCGGCTACAGCCCGGACATCTTCGGGACTGCGCTCGAGCTCGACCCGAACCAGGTCTTCCTGGTCAAGCCGGTCGCGCGCCACGAGCTGCTCGCCGCGGTGAGGCGTTCTCTGGACGCGTCGCACTCGCGGAGGTCGGTCAAGGCGTAGCGGCCGCCTCGAGGACAGAAGGGCGGAGGGCGACGACGGCGGTGGTGGACCTCGAGGTGCACCGGTGCGCCCGGGGGCGAGAAACGAGGAAGCACGGAGGCGTGGAGTCACACGGAGGGCACGGGGTAAGCGCCCCGAGGAGACCTGCTCCGTGCCATCTCCGTGACTCCGTGGTTGTTGCCGGTTCGGAGGTCTATTCGGCCGCCGGTTGCCTCGAAAGACAAAGGCCCGGACTCTTTCGAGCCGGGCCTTGTGTCGTGGCAACCGGAGCGCGGCTCACGCGGCCTGGCTCGGTGGCCAGGTCGCGCGAAGCCCAGGGATCACTCGTCGTCTTCGACGGCGAGCTTGCTGCCGAACTCCTCGCGCAACACCTTGCTGACGTCGGGGGGCACCGGGGCGTACTTGGAGAACTCCATGGAGAACTCCGCCTTGCCCTGGGTCGCCGACCGCAGCACGGTCGAGTAGCCGAACATCTCGGAGAGCGGCACCTCGGCCTCGACGCGGGCGAAGCCGTCCTCTTCCGAGGAGCCGATGAGGATGCCGCGGCGCTGGTTGATGGTGCGCATGATGGCGCCCGAGAACTCGCCCGGACCCTCACACGCGAGCTTCATGATGGGCTCGAGGATGACGGGCTTGGCCTGCGGTTAGGCCTGGCGGAAAGCGCCACGACCGGCCGCCTGGAAGGCGTTGTCGGACGAGTCGACCGCGTGGCTCGCGCCGTCGAGGACGACGAACTTCACGTTGACGACGGGGAAGCCGATGAGGCGACCCTTGGCCATCTGCGCCTTGAAGCCCTTCTCGACCGAGGGGGTGAACTCGGTCGGGATGTTGCCGCCGGTGACCTTCCACTCGTAGACCATCTCGGGCTCGCCCTCGGCGGTCGGCTCCATGTAGCCCACGACCTTGCCGTACTGGCCGGAGCCGCCGGTCTGCTTCTTGTGCGTGTAGTCGTGCTCGACCGTCCTGCTGATGGTCTCGCGGTAGGCCACCTGCGGCGCGCCGACGTTCGCCTCGACGCCGAACTCGCGCTTCATGCGGTCGACGAGGATCTCGAGGTGCAGCTCGCCCATGCCGGAGATGATCGTCTGGCCCGACTCCTCGTCGGTGCGAACGCGGAAGCTCGGGTCCTCCTGCGCCAGGCGGTTGAGGGCGATGCCCATCTTCTCCTGGTCGGCCTTGGTCTTCGGCTCCACGGCGACGTGGATCACCGGCTCGGGGAACACCATCTTCTCGAGCGTGATGATCTTGCCCGGGTCGCAGAGCGTGTCGCCGGTGGTCGCCTCCTTCAGGCCGACCGCGGCCGCGATGTCGCCCGCGCGCACTTCCTTGATGTCCTCGCGCTGGTTGGCGTGCATCTGCAGGATCCGCCCGATGCGCTCCTTTCGGCCCTTCACCGGGTTGTAGATCGTGTCGCCCGAGTTCACGACGCCCGAATAGACGCGGAAGAACACGAGCTGCCCGACGTACGGATCGGTCATGATCTTGAACGCGAGTCCGGAGAACGGATCTGCGTCGTTGGCCTTGCGCTCGCCCTCCTTGCCGTCCTCGAGTTCGCCGGTGACCGGCGGGATGTCGCTCGGCGCGGGCAGGTAGTCGATCACGGCGTCGAGCATCGCCTGCACACCCTTGTTCTTGAACGCGGTGCCGCACAGCATCGGCACGACCTCGTTCGCGATCGTGCGCAGGCGCAGGCCCAGCTTGATCTCCTCGGCCGAGAGCTCGCCCGACTCGAGGTACTTGTTCATCAGCTCCTCGTTCGCCTCGGCGGCGCTCTCCACCATCTTCTCGCGCCATTCCTTCGCGACGTCGACGAGATCGGCGGGGATGTCGCTCACCTCGAACTTCGTCCCCTGCGACGCCTCGTCCCAGGTGATCGCCTTCATGCGGACGAGGTCGACGACGCCGGCGAACGTGTCCTCGGCGCCGATCGGCACCTGGATCGGCACCGGGTTCGCTTTGAGGCGCGTCTTCATCTGGTCGTGGACCTTGAAGAAGTTCGCGCCGACGCGGTCCATCTTGTTGACGAACGCGAGCCGCGGGACCCGGTACTTGTTCGCCTGGCGCCAGACGGTCTCCGACTGCGGCTGCACGCCGCCGACCGAGTCGTACACCATGCAGGCGCCGTCGAGCACGCGCATCGAGCGCTCGACCTCGATCGTGAAGTCGACGTGCCCCGGCGTGTCGATGATGTTGATCCGGTGCTCGGGGAACTTGCCGTCCATGCCCTTCCAGAAGCAGGTCGTCGCGGCCGACGTGATCGTGATGCCGCGCTCGCGCTCCTGCTCCATCCAGTCCATCACCGCTGCGCCGTCGTGGACCTCGCCCAGCTTGTGGGAGACGCCGGTGTAGAACAGGATGCGCTCGGTGGTCGTGGTCTTCCCGGCATCGATGTGCGCACTGATGCCGATGTTCCGGTACCGCTCGATGGGCGTGGTTCTTGGCACTGTCGTGTTCCGGCGCGCGGATTCCGCGGTGCTGCTGCGCGGGGCGGCGGGCCGTCCTGTCGCTGGGGGCTGTTGTTGTCGGTCGTTCGGGGCGTCGTAGGGCAAGGCGCGCTCGCGGCGGTCAGAAACGGAAATGCGAGAACGCCTTGTTCGCCTCGGCCATGCGGTGGACTTCCTCGCGCTTCTTCACCGCGCCGCCGCGGCCCTCGGAAGCGTCGAGCAGTTCGCCGGCGAGGCGGGCGCCCATCGACTTCTCGCCGCGCTTGCGCGCGGCCTCGCGCAGCCAGCGCATCGCGAGCGCGACGCGGCGGACCGGGCGGACCTCGACGGGAACCTGGAAGTTGGCGCCACCGACGCGACGGCTCTTGACCTCGACCATCGGCTTGGCGTTCTGCAGCGCCTGCGTGAAGACTTCCAGCGGATCCTTGCCGCCCTTCTTGCTGATCGAATCGAACGCGCCGTAGACGATGCGCTCGGCCACCGACTTCTTGCCGGCGGTCATCAGCACGTTCATGAACTTGGCGACCTCGACCGAGCCGTACTTGGGGTCGGCCAGGATGTCGCGCTTGGGGACTTCTCTGCGTCGGGGCATGGTGTCTCCGCGTTCCTTCGTCTACGTCGGTCAGCCGGCCTTGGGCCGCTTGGCGCCGTACTTCGAGCGCGACTGCTTGCGGTCCTTCACGCCGGCGGTGTCGAGGCTGCCGCGCACCATGTGGTAGCGGACGCCCGGCAGGTCCTTCACGCGTCCGCCGCGGATCAGCACGACCGAGTGTTCCTGCAGGTTGTGGCCCTCGCCGCCGATGTAGCTGATCACCTCGAAACCGTTGGTGAGGCGAACCTTCGCCACCTTGCGGAGCGCGGAGTTCGGCTTCTTCGGCGTCGTCGTGTAGACGCGGGTGCACACGCCGCGCTTCTGCGGGCTCTGCTGGAGCGCCGGAACCTTGCTCTTCGTCACCGCGGGCTTGCGGCCCTTGCGCACGAGTTGATTGATAGTGGGCATCTAAGGTCTTCCGCCAGTTGTCCTGAGTGTGCGTCCGCCGGGAATCGCGACGGCGCAGGGCTCATCGTGCATGCAACAAATCAAAGTGGCCCGAGCGCGCGTGCCGCTGCCGCTGGGGCCACCTCGTCGCGCCGCGGAGCGGTCGAAGGCCCCCGCGAGACCTCCCGCGGGGCCCCGGCGCGCCGGGTACGCCGCCTTCCGGCCGGGCTTGCGGCCGCCGGAGGGCGAAAAGACCGAGATTATAGGGACATTTTGCGCGCTGCGTCAACGTCCATGCGCGACGCGGGGGGCTCCCCGCAGCGCGGCCGGGAGCCCGCCCCGAAGTGCGCCGTTCAGGCGAAGAAAGAATGCCGCTCGAGCGCCCGGAGGCGCCGTTCGACATCGGCGATGTCGGCGGAATGGGCGAGATGGCGCTCGATCTGGCGCTGGCGCCAGCGCCAGTGCGCCGTCTCCAGGCGGTCGAGGAACGAGCCGCGCGGACGGGTCGCGCCGGAGGTCGACGTCGGCACCGCGGGGTTCGCGAGGAGCCCGGCGGCCAGGAGATCGAACAGGGAAGTGACGGAGCCCGAATCGGAGACAAGTGAGTGCTTCATGACGGTCCTTTCGGCCAGATCGGCCCAAAAACGTGCACCACGATCGTGTCGCAGCGCACAGGAAGATCATGGCCCCGCGCCACAGGCATTTCAAATAGTCGTTTTGGATCAACTCCATAAAATATTCAGATCGGCGGATCTTGCATTGCTGCGCCGCAGCATTCATCATGGGGCCATCACCAGGAACCCCCGATGGAGCTCTATCAGCTCAGAAGCTTCGCCACGGTCGCCGAACTCGGGCACCTGACCCGGGCCGCCGAGCGCCTCCACGTCAGCCAGCCCGCGGTCTCAGCCCAGATCAAGGCCCTCGAGGACGACCTCGGCCTCGCGCTGTTCCAGCGCAGTGCTTCCGGCATGGCGCTCACCCCGGCAGGCGCCCGACTGCTGCCGCTCGCGTCCCGGATCATCGGCGCAGCCACCGAGTTGCGCAGCCGGGCGTCGGCGCTGCGCGGCGAGGTCGCCGGCCACCTGCGCGTCGGCACGCTCGCCGACCCCGAGTTCCTGCGCCTGCCTGACCTGCTCGCGCGCGCGGTCGAGCGGCACCCGCTCCTCCACCTCGAGTTGCGCCATGAAGTCACCGGGGAGGCGTTCCGCAAGGTGGTCGAGGGCGAACTCGACGCGAGCTTCTACTACGGCGAGCTCGCCCACCCTGCGGTCGCTCCGTTCGCGCTCTGCACGGTGAGCTACATCGTCGTCGCGCCTGCAGCCTGGGCGAGCCGGGTTCGCGACGACGACTGGGAGAGCGTCGCCGCGCTCCCCTGGGTGATGACCCCGGCGATCAGTTCGCACCATGCGCTCGCGCAGACGCTGTTCGCGGGTCGCGGCCGGGTGCCCGAGACGATCGTCGAAGCCGACAACGAGACGGTCGTGCGTTCGCTCGTCGTGGCCGGACTGGGTGCCGGCCTGATGCGGGAGGACCTCGCCGACACCGCCGTGCGCGCCGGCGACGTGGTCGCGTGGAAGGGTGCGCGCCTCGACACGACGCTCCAGTTCATCGTGCCGCGCGACCGCGCGGACGATCCTGCCATCGCGGCGCTCGCGGGACTGGTGCGCGACGGCTGGCCGGATGCCCCGCGCGCGGCGGCGGCCGCGAGCGTCGCGGCCGTCGACTGACCGTCGTCAGGCGGAGGCCGGCACTTCCTTCGGATTCGGCCCCCAGGCGTTGCTGCCGGGCTGCCCGTCCTGCACGAAGAACCAGATCAGCACGATCGCGCCGACGATCGGGACGAAGCCGATCAGGAGCCACCAGCCGCTGCGGCCGGTGTCGTGCAGGCGCCGCGCGCCGACCGCGAGATGCGGAATGAACATCGCGAGCGCGAAGAGCGAGGAGAGCATCCCGTAGCCGCCGTCCGATCCGAACCCGAGCATCCGCTCGATACCCATCAACACGATCTCGATCAGCACGACGAACAGCACGAAATACCAGTACTCGCTGCGCCGCGACCGCCCGGAGAACTGCGCGTACTTCCGAAGCGCCATCAGGTACCAGTTCATGTCGTCTCCCGTTCCGGCGTCGAGGCCGAAGCGCGAAGGATAGTCGGCTGCGCCGGCGAGTCAACCCGCCCGGCGCGAGGTTCGGAAAAAAACGGGGCCGGCGGTCGCCCGCCGGCCCCCGGTCGATCGAATGCGCGTCAGGCCGCGTTCGCCGCCGCCTCCGCTGCGGCAGCGGCGGCCTGCTGCGCCTCCGCTTCCGCCGCCGCTTCCATCAGCGCGGCCTCCGGGCCGAGCGATTTCTGGCGCTTGCGAGCGTTGTGGTGCGCGAGGCCGGTGCCGGCCGGGATCAGGCGCCCGACGATCACGTTCTCCTTGAGTCCGCGCAGGTCGTCGCGCTTGCCCATGATCGCCGCCTCGGTGAGCACGCGCGTCGTCTCCTGGAACGAGGCCGCCGAGATGAACGAGTCGGTCGACAGCGAGGCCTTGGTGATGCCGAGCAGCATGTACTCGAACGTCGCCGGCTGCTTGCCCTCCGCGGTCACGCGATCGTTCTCGTCGAGGAGGTCCGAACGCTCGACCTGTTCGCCGGGAATGAACTTCGTGTCGCCGGCGTCGTCCACCTGGACGCGCCGCAGCATCTGCCGCACGATCACCTCGATGTGCTTGTCGTTGATCTTGACGCCCTGCAGCCGGTAGACGTCCTGCACCTCGTCGGTCACGTAGCGCGCGAGTTGCTCGACGCCGAGGAGCCGCAGGATGTCGTGCGGGTCCGCCGGGCCGTCGACGATCATCTCGCCCTTGTTCACCACCTGGCCGTCGTGGACCGTGACGTGCTTGTCCTTCGGGATCAGGAACTCATGCGGCTGGCCGTCGAGGTCGGTGATGACCAGGCGCTGCTTGCCCTTCGTGTCCTTGCCGAACGACACGGTGCCGGTGACCTCCGCGAGCATGCCCGCGTCCTTCGGCGAGCGCGCCTCGAAGAGTTCCGCCACGCGCGGCAGGCCGCCGGTGATGTCGCGGGTCTTCGAGGTCTCCTGCGGGATCCGCGCGAGCACCTCGCCGACCGCCACCTGCTGGCCGTCCTTCACCGTGATGATCGAGCCGAGCTGGAAGGTGATGTTGACCGCGTGGTCGCTGCCCGCGAGCATGATCTCGCTGCCGGCGTCGTCCAGCAGCTTGACCTGCGGGCGCACGCCGCGCGCCGAGCCGGTGGCCCGGCGCTTCGGATCGATGACCACCAGCGTCGACAGCCCGGTCACGTCGTCGACCTGCTTGGCGACGGTCACGCCCTCCTCCACGTTCTCGAACTTCACGCGGCCCGCGTACTCGGTCACGATCGGCCGGGCGGTGGCGTCCCACTGCGCCAGGACCCTGCCCGCCTTGACGACGTCGCCGTCCTTCACCTGCAGCGTCGCGCCGTAGGGCAGCTTGTGGCGCTCCCGCTCGCGTCCGCTGTCGTCGTGGATCATCACCTCGCCCGAGCGCGCGATCACGACCAGTTCGCCCTTCGCGTTGGTGACGTAGCGCATCAGCGCCGAGAAGCGCACCGTGCCGGCCGACTTCGACTCGATCTGCGAGGCCGCCGCGGTGCGCGACGCCGCGCCGCCGATGTGGAACGTGCGCATCGTGAGCTGGGTGCCCGGCTCCCCGATCGACTGCGCGGCGATCACGCCGACGGCCTCGCCGACGTTGACCAGGTGCCCGCGGCCGAGGTCGCGCCCGTAGCAGGTCGCGCACAGCCCGTAGCGGGTGTCGCAGGTGAGCGGCGTGCGCACCTTGACCTCGTCGATGCCGAGGGCCTCGATGCGATCCACTTCGTCCTCGCCCAGGAGCGTGCCCTTCTCGAACAGCGTTTCCTGCGTCTCCGGATTCACGATGTCCGCCGCGGCCGCGCGGCCGAGGATGCGCTCGCGCAGCGGCTCGATGACCTCGCCGCCCTCGACCAGCGCCTTCATCGCGACGCCGTTGCCGGTGCCGCAATCGCCCTCGGTGACGACGAGGTCCTGCGTCACGTCGACCAGCCGGCGCGTGAGGTAGCCGGAGTTCGCCGTCTTGAGCGCGGTGTCGGCGAGACCCTTGCGCGCGCCGTGCGTGCTGATGAAGTACTGCAGCACGTTCAGGCCCTCGCGGAAGTTCGCGGTGATCGGCGTCTCGATGATCGAGCCGTCCGGCTTCGCCATCAGGCCGCGCATGCCGGCGAGCTGCCGGATCTGCGCCGCCGAGCCCCGCGCGCCCGAGTCCGCCATCATGAAGATCGAGTTGAACGACGCCTGGCGCGCCGCCTTGCCCTCGCGGTCGGTCACCTCGATCTCGCCCAGCTGGTTCATCATCGCCTTCGCGATGTCGTCGCCGGCGCGGCCCCAGATGTCGACCACCTTGTTGTAGCGCTCGCCCTGGGTGACGAGGCCCGAGGTGTACTGCGCCTCGATCTCCTTCACCTCGCGCTCGGCCTGCTCGATGATCGCGTGCTTCTGCGCGGGCACCAGCATGTCGTCGGCGGCGAACGAGATGCCGCCGCGCGTCGCGAGCCCGTAGCCCGCCTGCATCAGCTTGTCGGCGAAGATCACCGTCTCGCGCAGGCCGCAGCGGCGGAAGCTCGCGTTGATGAGGCGGCTGATCTCCTTCTTCTTGAGCGGCTTGTTGATGTTCTCGAACGCGAGCCCCGGCGGCAGGATCTCGGACAGGAGCGCCCGTCCGACCGTCGTCTCGTAGCGCTTCGTGGTCACGACGCGCGCGCCGCTCTCGTCGATGCGCCTGCCGACCTCGCGGATGCGCACCGTGATCTTCGCGTGCAGCTCGGCCTGGCGCGACTCGTAGGCGCGCGCGACCTCGGCGACGTCGGAGAAGCGCATGCCCTCGCCCGCGGCGCCGATGCGCTCGCGCGTCGCGTAGTAGAGACCCAGCACGATGTCCTGCGACGGCACGATGCACGGTTCGCCGTTCGACGGCAGCAGCACGTTGTTCGAGGCGAGCATCAGCGTGCGCGCCTCCATCTGCGCCTCGAGCGACAGCGGCACGTGCACCGCCATCTGGTCGCCGTCGAAGTCGGCGTTGAACGCCGTGCAGACCAGCGGGTGGAGCTGGATCGCCTTGCCCTCGATCAGCACCGGCTCGAAGGCCTGGATGCCGAGGCGGTGCAGCGTCGGCGCGCGGTTGAGCAGCACCGGGTGCTCGCGGATCACGTCCTCGAGGATGTCCCAGACCACCGGTTCCTGGCTCTCGACCATCTTCTTCGCGGCCTTGATCGTGGTCGCGAGGCCCATCGTTTCGAGCTTGTTGAAGATGAACGGCTTGAAGAGTTCCAGCGCCATCAGCTTCGGCAGGCCGCACTGGTGGAGCTTCAGTTGCGGACCGACGACGATGACCGAGCGCCCCGAGTAGTCGACGCGCTTGCCGAGCAGGTTCTGGCGGAACCGGCCGCCCTTGCCCTTGATCATGTCGGCCAGCGACTTGAGCGGCCGCTTGTTCGCGCCGGTCATCGCCTTGCCGCGACGGCCGTTGTCGAGCAGCGAGTCCACCGCCTCCTGCAGCATCCGCTTCTCGTTGCGGACGATGATGTCCGGCGCCTTCAGCTCGAGCAGCCGCTTCAGGCGGTTGTTGCGGTTGATGACGCGCCGGTAGAGGTCGTTGAGATCCGAGGTCGCGAAGCGGCCGCCGTCGAGCGGCACCAGCGGACGCAGCTCGGGAGGCAGCACCGGCAGCACCTCGAGGATCATCCACTCCGGCTTGATCCCCGACTTGTGGAACGCCTCGAGGACCTTGAGGCGCTTCGCGATCTTCTTGATCTTGGTGTCGGAGGTCGTGCCCTCGAGCTCCTTGCGCAGCCTCTCCACCTCGTGGTTGACGTCGAGGCCCTTCAGGAGCTCGCGGATGCCCTCGGCGCCCATCGAGGCCTGGAAGTCGTCGCCGTGCTGCTCGAGTTTCGCGAGGTAGTCGTCCTCGGTCAGGAGCTGGCCGCGGTTGAGCGGCGTGAGTCCCGGATCGGTCACGACGAACGCCTCGAAGTAGAGCACCCGCTCGATGTCGCGCAGCGTCATGTCGAGCACCATCCCCATCCGGGACGGCAGGCTCTTCAGGAACCAGATGTGGGCGACCGGGCTGGCGAGCTCGATGTGGCCCATGCGCTCGCGCCGCACCTTGGCGAGCGTCACCTCGACGCCGCACTTCTCGCAGATCACGCCGCGGTGCTTGAGGCGCTTGTACTTGCCGCACAGGCACTCGTAGTCCTTGACCGGCCCGAAGATCTTCGCGCAGAAGAGTCCGTCCCGCTCCGGCTTGAACGTGCGGTAGTTGATCGTCTCCGGCTTCTTGACCTCGCCGTACGACCAGGAGCGGATCTTCTCGGGCGAGGCGAGCCCGATCCGGATCGCGTCGAATTCCTCTTCCTGCGTGACCTGCTTGAACAAATCGAGCAGTGCTTTCATGTGCGCTTACCTCGTCGTTGTTTCCTGGAGGGAAGGGAGAAGGGGAAAGGAGTTCGGGGAAGGGAGAAGGGGGAAGGGAGAAGGGTGTACGTGCCGATTCGCGTCACCCTTCCCTCTTCCCTCTTCACCCTTCCCTCTTCCCTCTCCCCCCTTCCCCTTGGTCGTTGCCGTATCAGTCGCGCTGCATGTCCACGTCGATGGCGAGCGAGCGGATCTCCTTCACCAGCACGTTGAACGACTCCGGCATCCCGGCCTCGATCTTGTGCTCGCCCTTGACGATGTTCTCGTAGACCTTGGTCCGGCCGTTCACGTCGTCGGACTTGACCGTCAGCATCTCCTGCAGCGTGTACGCGGCGCCGTAGGCCTCCAGCGCCCAGACCTCCATCTCGCCGAAGCGCTGGCCGCCGAACTGCGCCTTGCCGCCCAGCGGCTGCTGCGTGACGAGGCTGTACGGGCCGGTCGAGCGCGCGTGCATCTTGTCGTCGACCAGGTGATGGAGCTTCAGCATGTGCATGTAGCCCACGGTCACCTCGCGGTCGAACGCCTCGCCGGTGCGCCCGTCGTGCAGCCTGACCTGGCCGGACGACGGCAGGCCCGCGAGCGAGAGCATGGACTTGATCTCCTCCTCGGTCGCGCCGTCGAACACCGGCGTCGCGAAGGGCACTCCGCCGCGCAGGTTCGCGGCGAGCCGCATCGTCTCGGCGTCGTCGAGCGCGTCGAGCGCCTCGTGCCGCCCCTCCGAGTTGTAGACCGCCTCGAGGAGCTCGCGGACCTCGGCCACCTTCGCCTGCGCCTTCAGCACCTCGTCGATCCTGCGGCCCAGGCCCTTCGCCGCCCACCCCAGGTGCACCTCGAGGATCTGGCCGACGTTCATCCGCGACGGCACGCCGAGCGGGTTGAGCACGATGTCCACCGGCATGCCGTCGGCCATGTAGGGCATGTCCTCGACCGGCACGATCTTCGAGACGACGCCCTTGTTGCCGTGGCGGCCCGCCATCTTGTCGCCCGGCTGCAGGCGGCGTTTCACCGCGACGTAGACCTTCACCATCTTCTGCACGCCCGGCGGCAGCTCGTCGCCCTGCGTGAGCTTCTTCTTCTTCAACTCGAACATCGCGTCGAACTGCTCGCGCAGCTTCGCGAGCGAGTCCTTCATCGCCTCGAGCTGCTGTGCCGAGTCCTCGCCGGCGAGACGGATCTCGAACCAGTCATGCCGGTTCACGCCCTCGAGGTACTCCTTCGTGATCTTCGTGCCCTTGGCGATCCGCTTCGGCCCCCCGTTCACCGTCTTGCCGACGAGCATCTTCTCGATGCGGGCGAACTGGTCGTTCTCGACGATGCGGAGCTGGTCGTTCAGGTCCTTGCGGTAGCCCTTGAGCTCGTCGTCGATGATCTGCTGCGCGCGCTTGTCGCGCTCGATGCCCTCGCGCGTGAACACCTGCACGTCGATGACCGTGCCGCTGATGCCCGAAGGTACCCGCAGCGAGGTGTCCTTCACGTCGGAGGCCTTCTCGCCGAAGATCGCGCGGAGCAGCTTCTCCTCCGGGGTCAGCTGCGTCTCGCCCTTCGGCGTGACCTTGCCGACCAGCACGTCGCCGGCCTCGACCTCCGCCCCGATGTAGACGATGCCGGCTTCGTCGAGGCGGCCGAGCTGAGATTCGCCGAGCGAGCTGATGTCCCGCGTGATCTCCTCCGGCCCGAGCTTGGTGTCCCGCGCGACGATCGACAGCTCCTCGATGTGGATCGAGGTGTAGCGGTCGTCGCCGACCACGCGCTCGCTGATCAGGATCGAGTCCTCGTAGTTGTAGCCGTTCCAGGGCATGAACGCGACGAGCATGTTCTGCCCGAGCGCGAGTTCGCCCAGGTCGGTCGACGCGCCGTCGGCGATGACGTCGTGCCGGGCGATCTGGTCGCCGATCTCCACCAGCGGACGCTGGTTGATGTTGGTGTTCTGGTTGCTGCGCTTGTACTTGACCAGGTTGTAGATGTCGACGCCGACGTCGCCCGCCGCCGTCTCCGCGTCGTTCACGCGGACGACGATGCGGCTGGCGTCGACGTAGTCGACCTTGCCGCCGCGGCGCGCCATCACCGCGGTGCCGGAGTCGACCGCGGCCGTGCGCTCGACGCCCGTGCCGACGAGCGGCTTCTCCGGACGAAGGCATGGAACCGCCTGGCGCTGCATGTTCGAGCCCATCAACGCGCGGTTCGCGTCGTCGTGCTCGAGGAACGGAATCAGCGACGCGGCCACCGAGACGATCTGCGCGGGGGCCACGTCCATGTACTGGACCTTGTCCGCCGTCGCGAGCATGAATTCGTTGCGGTTGCGGCAGCTGACCAGCTCGTCGACCAGATTGCCCTTGCCGTCGACCTTCGCGTTCGCCTGCGCGATCACGTACTGCGACTCCTCGATCGCCGACAGGAACTGGATGTCGTCGGTGACGCGGCTGTCGACCACCTTGCGGTACGGCGTCTCGAGGAAGCCGTACTCGTTGGTGCGCGCGTAGAGCGCGAGCGAGTTGATGAGGCCGATGTTCGGGCCTTCCGGCGTCTCGATCGGGCAGACGCGCCCGTAGTGCGTCGGGTGCACGTCGCGGACCTCGAAGCCCGCGCGCTCGCGCGTCAGGCCGCCCGGCCCGAGCGCCGAGACGCGGCGCTTGTGCGTGATCTCGGAGAGCGGGTTGGTCTGGTCCATGAACTGCGAGAGCTGCGAGGAGCCGAAGAACTCCTTGATCGCCGCCGAGATCGGCTTGGCGTTGATCAGGTCGTGCGGCAGCAGGTTCTCGCTCTCCGCCTGACCCAGGCGCTCCTTCACCGCGCGCTCGACGCGCACGAGGCCCGAACGGAACTGGTTCTCCGCCAGCTCGCCGACCGAACGCACGCGGCGGTTGCCGAGGTGGTCGATGTCGTCGATCTCGCCGCGGCCGTTGCGCAGGTCGACGAGGATGCGGATGACCGCGATGATGTCCTCGTTGGTGAGCGTGCCGGGGCCCTTGAGCTCGTCGCGGCCGACGCGGCGATTGAACTTCATGCGGCCGACCGCCGACAGGTCGTAACGCTCCTCGGAGAAGAACAGGCCGTGGAACAGCGTCTCGACCGCGTCCTCGGTCGGCGGCTCGCCCGGCCGCATCATCCGGTAGATCGCGACCTTCGCCGCGTACGGATCGGGCGTGTCGTCGCTCCGCAGCGTCTGCGAGATGAACGGACCCTGGCCGAGGTCGTTGGTGTAGATCGTGCTCACCTCGGCGACGCCGGCGTCGGCGAGCTTCTTCATGAGCTCCTCGGTCAGCTCGTCGTTGGCCTTGGCGATCACTTCGCCGGTCGACTTGTCGACGACGTCGGTGGCGAGCGTTCGGCCCAGGACGTAGTCGGCCGGCACCAGGATGCGCTTCACCCCGCCTTCGGCGAGCTCGCGCACGTGGCGCGCGGTGATCCGCTTGTCCTTCTGCACGACCACCTTGCCGTCCTTGCCCAGCACGTCGAAGCGCGCGACTTCGCCGCGCAGGCGCTCGGGCACGAAGTCGAGCTCGATGCCGCGCGTGCCGAAGTGGAACGTGTCGAAGTCGAAGAAGGTGCCGAGGATCTGCTCGTTGTTGAGCCCGATCGCCTTGAGCAGCGTCGTCACCGGCATCTTGCGGCGACGGTCGACGCGGAAGAACAGGAAGTCCTTCGGGTCGAACTCGAAGTCGAGCCAGCTCCCGCGGTACGGGATCACGCGGGCGGAGAACAGGAGCTTGCCCGAGCTGTGCGTCTTGCCGCGGTCGTGCTCGAAGAACACGCCCGGCGAGCGGTGGAGCTGCGAGACGATCACGCGTTCGGTGCCGTTGATGATGAACGAGCCGTTCTCGGTCATGAGCGGGATCTCGCCCATGTAGACCTCCTGCTCCTTCACCTCCTTCACGACCTCCTTGCCGGCGTCCCGCGGCGCGTCCTTGTCGAGCAGGATCAGGCGCACCTTGGCGCGCAGCGCCGAGCAGAAGGTGAGACCGCGCTGCTGGCACTCGACGACGTCGAACGCCGGCGGAAGCAGCGAGAAGCTCACGAACTCGAGGCGGGCGTTGCCCGAGTGGCTCGAGATCGGGAAGATCGACGTGAACGCGGCCTGCAGGCCTTCGTCCTTGCGCGCGTCCGCCGGCGAGTGCTCCTGCAGGAACGCGCGATAGGACGCGAGCTGCGTCTCCAGCAGGAACGGGACGCGGAGCACGCTCGCGCGCTTCGCGAAGCTCTTGCGGATGCGCTTCTTCTCGGTGAACGTGTAGGAATGGGTCGGGTTGGTCGCCATGGCCGGGGTCGATCCTTGGTTGCGGTCGTTGCTCGAGATGCGATGCCGCACGGCCCATCCCGGGCCGCGCTCGGACTGTCCGGGGGCGTTGCGCCCCTGGCCTGGTGGCTGGCCTCTACCAGCCGCTGGCGGACGACGCACCGGGGAGGCGCGCCCGACCAAACCCGTCTTCCGCAGTCGCGTCGGAAGACGAAGCACAGGGCGCTCGCGCGGAACGTCCTGTGCTTCGCCCCCTCGTCACCGAGGGAGCGACGCGCCGAACCGGTCTGGATGCGGCCGATCCGTCCACCATTCCATCCCGGGCAGGCAGCCCCGGGACGCTCCAATCATGAAAGCGCCGACCGCGCGACAGGGCGAACCGCCCGCCCCGCGCCCGGTACTTCGTACCTCCGGAAATCGACGGGTTCCGCCCGCGAATTCCGCCGCTTCAGCCTCTACGTCAGGCTCTCAGCGTCGTGATTTTTCCAAGGCGCGCGGCCGTCAGGCCTTGCGCGCCTTCTTACTTGACTTCGACTTTCCCGCCGGCGTCCTCGAGCTTCTTCTTCGCGGCCTCGGCGTCGGCCTTCGAGACGCCTTCCTTGACCGGCTTCGGCGCGCCGTCGACGAGGTCCTTGGCTTCCTTGAGGCCGAGGCTCGTCAGTTCGCGGACCGCCTTGATGACGTTGACCTTGTTCTCGCCGGCGGCGGTGAGGACGACCGTGAACTCGGTCTTCTCTTCCGCGGCGGCCGCCGGGGCGGCACCACCCGCGCCCGGCGCGGCGACGGCGACGGCGGCAGCGGCCGACACGCCGAACTTGTCTTCCATCGCCTTGATGAGCTCGGAGAGTTCGAGCACGGTCATCGAAGCGATCTTGTCGAGGATTTCAGTCTGGACAGCGGACATCGTGGACTCCTGGTTTTCGTGGATTCGTGAAAATGTCGTGGAAACGGCGCAGCGACGGCGTCAGGCCGCGGCCTTCGCGTCGCGCACGGCGGCGAGCGTCCGGACGAACTTGCCCGGGACCTCGTTCATCGTGCGGACCAGCTTGGCCACCGGCGCCTGCATCGTGCCCATCAGCTTCGCGATCAGCTCGTCGCGCGACGGCAGCGCCGCCAGCGCCGTGATGTCCTTCGGAGACATCATCTGGCCCGGCATCGCGCCCGCCGTGATCACGAACTTCTCGTGGCCCTTGGCGAAGTCGTTCAGCACCTTCGCCACGGCGACCGGGTCGCTGCTGATGCCGTAGGTCAGCGGCCCGACCATGCTGTCGGACAGCTTCTCGAACGGCGTGCCGGCGACCGCGCGGCGCACCAGGGTGTTCTTGACCACCCTGAAGTAGACCCCGGACGCCCGTGCCTTCGCGCGAAGCTGCGTCATGTCGGAGACCGGCATGCCGCGATTCTCGGCGAGCACGATCGCCTGCGCCTTCGCCACCTGACCGGCGACTTCCGCGACGACCGCTTCCTTCTTCTGCAGATCGAGACTCAAGTTCACCTCCGTTTCAGGAGACAGGCAACAGGTAACAGAGGTCAGTCACGACCCACTGCAACCCACCCGCCTCCATGGCGAGCCGGCTTCGGCCCGTGTGCTCGGCGAACAGCGCCCTCGCACTTGTTGCGGTGGCCATCGAGTCCAGGAATGTCCTGTTCTGCGAGGGCACCATCTGCGCCGGGCCAGGAGTCAGAGGACAGGAGTCAGAAACTCCGACCTCCACACCATCGTCCCGTTTTGAGCTTTCGCCCCGGCGGTCTTTGACGGCAGGCCGTTCCAGCGTCGAAACGGCCTTCCCTCAATCCTGCGCAGGCATGCGACATCACCACCGACGCCCGCATGCACTGCCAACTGTCAACTGCCAACCGACTCCTGATCAGTGCGCCACGCTCTGCGCGATGTTGAGGCTGACGGGATCGACCCGCACGCCGGCGCCCATCGTCGAGCTGATGCTGACCTTCTTGAAGTAGATGCCCTTCGTCCCCTGCGGGCGCGCCTTGGACAGGGCGTCGATCAGCGCCGTCAGGTTGGTCTTGAGCTGGTCGGGCGTGAACGACGCGCGTCCGATCGTGCACTGGACGATGCCGGCCTTGTCGGTGCGGTACTGCACCTGGCCCGCCTTCGCGTTCCTCACGGCCAGGGCGACGTCCGCCGACACCGTACCGACTTTCGGGTTCGGCATGAGCCCGCGCGGACCGAGGATCTGGCCCAGCTGGCCGACGACCTTCATCGCGTCCGGAGAGGCGATGACGACGTCGAAATCCATGAACCCTTCCTTGATCTTCGCGGCGAGGTCGTCGAAACCGACGATGTCGGCGCCGGCGTCGGTCGCCTGCTTCGCCTTCTCGCCCTGCGCGAACACCGCCACGCGCACCTTCTTGCCGGTGCCGGCGGGCAGCACGACCGAGCCGCGGACGGTCTGGTCGGACTTCTTCGCGTCGACGCCGAGGTTCACCGCGACGTCCACCGATTCGTCGAACTTGGCGACGGCGGTCTCCTTGACGAGTTTCAGCGCGTCGTCGACCGGATACGCCTTGCTGCGGTCCACCTTGCCGCGGACCGCCTTCATGCGCTTCGACAAGCGCGGAGTCTTCTGTTCGGCCATGATCACTTCACCCCTTCGACCGTGATGCCCATCGAGCGGGCGCTGCCGGCGATCGTGCGGACCGCGGCGTCGAGGTCGGCGGCGGTCAGGTCCGGCGTCTTCGTCTTCGCGATCTCCTCGGCCTGCGCGCGCGTCAGCTTGCCGACCTTGTCGATGTGGGGCTTGGAACTGCCCTTCTCGACCTTGGCGGCCTTCTTGATCAGCACGGTGGCCGGCGGCGTCTTCATCACGAACGTGAAGCTCTTGTCCGCGTACGCCGTGATCACGACCGGGATCGGCAGCCCGGCTTCCAGCTTCTGCGTCTGGGCGTTGAACGCCTTGCAGAATTCCATGATGTTGAGTCCGCGCTGGCCGAGCGCGGGACCGATCGGCGGCGAGGGGTTCGCCTTGCCGGCCGGCACCTGAAGCTTGATGAATCCGACGACTTTCTTCGCCATTTTCGTCTCCTGCGGGTGCTAGCGGGCGCGACGCGCGCCCTCCCCGGTTGATGCCGAGAAGGGGGAAGAGCGAAGGGGGAAGGGTGTCCGATCCGACTCGATGCACCCTTCTCCCTTCCCTCTTCTCCCTTCCCGCCTTTACGCCTTTTCCACTTGCGCGAAATCCAGTTCCACCGGCGTAGACCGGCCGAAGATCGACACCGACACCTTGAGCTTGCTCTTCTCGTAGTTCACGTCCTCGACGTTGCCGTGGAAGTCGGTGAACGGGCCGTCCTTCACGCGCACCGCCTCGCCGACCTCGAACAGCACCTTCGGACGCGGCTTCTCGGCGCCCTCCTGCACCTGCTGCAGGATCGCGTCGACCTCCTTCTGGGTGATCGGCGTCGGCCGGTTGGCCGTGCCGCCGACGAACCCCGTCACCTTCGGCGTGCTCTTCACGAGGTGCCACGAGTCGTCGGTCATCTCCATCTCGACGAGCACGTAACCGGGGAAGAACTTCCGTTCCGAGGTCGCCTTCTGGCCGCCCTTCATCTCGACCACTTCCTCGACCGGCACCAGGATCTGACCGAACTGGTCGGCGATCTCCGAGCGCTTGATCCGGTCGGCCAGCGTGCGCTGCACGCTCTTCTCGAAGCCCGAGTAGGCGTGCACCACGTACCACTTCCTCGCGTTCATCCTGCGCCCCTTCCGGTCGCGAGCTTCACGATCCACGCGAGCAGCGTGTCGACCGAGAACAGGAACAGCGCCATGACGACGACGAAGACGAACACGACCAGCGTCATCTGCGTCGTTTCCTTGCGCGAGGGCCAGGCCACGCGGCCGGCCTCCTGCCAGGACTCCTGCGCGAACGCGAAGAACGCCTTGCCCGGCGCGGACAGCCAGGCGACGCCGGCCGCCGCGGCGAGGCCCGCGAACACCATCAGCACGCGAAGCACGAGCGCGAGGTCCGGGAACGCGTAGTAGCCCCACACGCCCAGCACGACGCACCCGAACGCCAGCGCGATCTTTGCCTTGTCCATTCAGTCGTCAGTTGTCAGTTGTCAGTTGTCAGTTGTCAGTCCATCGACGCTTGCCGACGCCGTGCTTCGCTCTGCCCCACTGCTGTCAACTGTCAACTGACAACTGACATCCGTCGTGGCAGGCCAGGAGGGAATCGAACCCCCAACCTGCGGTTTTGGAGACCGCCGCTCTGCCAATTGAGCTACTGGCCTGTTCAGGAGCCAGTTGTCAGTTGTCGGTTGTCAGTCGCGACGCCGCTGCGCCGCTCTTGCTGCCAACTGCCAACTGTCAACTGCCAACTGTCACTCGATGACCTTCGCCACCACCCCGGCGCCCACCGTCCGGCCACCCTCGCGGATCGCGAAGCGCAGCCCCTCCTCCATCGCGATCGGCGCAATCAGCGTCACCACCATCCCGATGTTGTCCCCGGGCATCACCATCTCCGTCCCCGCAGGCAGCTCGCAGCTCCCCGTCACGTCCGTCGTCCGGAAATAGAACTGCGGCCGGTACCCCGGGAAAAACGGCGTGTGCCGGCCTCCCTCGTCCTTCGACAGCACGTACACCTCGCAGCTGAACTTCGTGTGCGGCGTGATCGAGCCCGGCTTCGACAGCACCTGCCCCCGCTCCACCTCCTCACGCTTCGTGCCCCTCAGCAGCACCCCGACGTTGTCCCCGGCCTGCCCCTGATCGAGCAGCTTGCGGAACATCTCCACCCCCGTGCACACCGTCTTCGCCGTCGGCTTCAGCCCCACGATCTCCAGCTCGTCGCCCACCTTCACGATCCCGCGTTCCACCCGGCCCGTCACCACCGTCCCGCGGCCCGAAATCGAGAACACGTCCTCCACCGGCATCAGAAACGGACCGTCCACCGCCCGCTTCGGCTCCGGTATGTAACTGTCCAGCGCCTCCGCCAGCTTGTAGATCGACCCCTCCCCCATCTCCCCCTTGTCCCCTTCCAGCGCCAGCTTCGCCGAACCAATCACGATCGGCGTCTTGTCCCCCGGAAACTGGTACTTCGACAACAGCTCCCTCACCTCCATCTCGACAAGCTCCAGCAGCTCCTTGTCGTCCACCATGTCCGCCTTGTTCATGTACACGATGATGTACGGCACCCCCACCTGACGCGCCAGCAGAATGTGCTCCCGCGTCTGCGGCATCGGACCGTCCGCCGCCGACACCACCAGAATCGCTCCGTCCATCTGCGCCGCACCCGTGATCATGTTCTTGATGTAGTCCGCGTGCCCAGGACAGTCCACGTGCGCGTAGTGCCGCTTCTCCGTCTCGTACTCCACGTGCGACGTGTTGATCGTGATCCCCCGCGCCTTCTCCTCCGGCGCATTGTCGATCTGGTCGTACGCCCGAACCTCTCCTCCGTACTTCCTCGACAGCACCAGCGTCATCGCCGCCGTCAACGTCGTCTTCCCGTGATCCACGTGACCAATCGTCCCCACGTTCACGTGCGGCTTCGTACGCTCGAATTTGCCCTTTGCCATCGCTGTCTCTCCGACTCGCTCCTGCGTTGAACTCTCTCCAGGGCCCGCGGCGCCTCGCCGGCGGTCCCCGGGGCGGCTTTCCCGGCCGGAAGCTGGGGTTTGCTCCCGGCCGCGCTACCTGGTGCCCATGGCGCGGATTGAACGCGCGACCTCTCCCTTACCAAGGGAGTGCTCTGCCACTGAGCTACATGGGCGTGTCGTCGTCTCGCACGCCACGCCCGTCGGGGCGCGTCCCTGTCCTGCCTTCGCCGCCGCGGCGGGATCCTCCTTCGCCGGCGACCATCACCTCGCCGGGTCCGCTCCGCGCCCGCCTGCGCGGACTGGAGCGGGTGAAGGGAATCGAACCCTCGTCGTAAGCTTGGAAGGCTTCTGCTCTGCCATTGAGCTACACCCGCGGTTCAGTTGACAGTTGTCAGTTGACAGTTGGCAGTAACTGCGCACCGCAGCCCAGGCAATCGGCGCCGACCCGCCGCGCCTTTACTGCCAACTGCCAACTGACAACTGACTCCTGAATGGTGGAGGGGGAAGGATTCGAACCTTCGAAGGCAGAGCCGGCAGATTTACAGTCTGCTCCCTTTGACCGCTCGGGAACCCCTCCGCGAAACTCGAAATTCTAGCAGCCGGACGCGGGGGCCGTCAAACCGCGCCGGACTCGCGACGCCGCCGGCCACCGCGCCAGCGTCTCCTTTGCAATCAAGGGGTTGCCGACTCGACCGGCGGAGGGTCCGGCCGCCAGTGTCGTCCGCCCCCTTCGCCACCCGACTCGCCGCCGCCGAGGCGCGTCCCCCCGCGGCGGGCGCGTGCGGCCCGCGGGGCGCACGGCATAATCGGGCCGTCACCAGGGATCGGGAGACCGGCCGATGCGTTGCTGCCATGCCGACTTCGCGCTCGTCGAGGGCGGCGATCGCGGATTCACCGTCGGAATGCCGACGTTCACGTTCGGGTCCGGCGTGCTCGCCGAGGCCGGCGACAACGCGCTCGAGCTCGGCATGCGTCGGGTCGCGCTCTACACCGACGCGCGCCTCGCGGGAGGCGAGCACGTCGCGAAGGTGCGCGCGTCGCTCTCCGCGGCGGGCGTCGACGTCGCGGTCTACGACGCGGTGAAGATCGAGCCCGACGACGCCTCGTTCCGCGACGCCGCGCGTTTCGCGGCCGACGGGCGTTTCGACGGGTACGTGTCGGTCGGCGGCGGCTCGGTGATGGACACCTGCAAGGTGGCCAACCTCTACGCCGAGCACCCGGCCGAATTCATGGCCTACGTGAACGCGCCGATCGGCGAGGGACGCCGCGTACCCGGCGCGGTGCGTCCGCACATCGCCTGCCCGACGACGGCGGGCACCGGCTCGGAGACCACCGGCATCGCGATCTTCACGTTGCGCTCGATCAACGCGAAGACCGGCATCATCTCGCGGCGGCTGATTCCCTCGGTGGCCCTCGTCGACCCCGACGTGACACGATCGCTGCCGGGCGCCGCGGTCGCCGCGACGGGCTTCGACTGCATGAGCCACGCGCTCGAGTCGATCACCGCGCGCGCGTTCCCGCGCAGGCTCAATCCGGCGAAGGGCGTGCTGCGCCCGGTGTCGCAAGGCGCGAACGCCTTCTCCGACATGCTCGCGACCGAGGCGTTGAAGCTCGTCGGCGCGTTCCTCGAGCGCGCGGTGCGCGACGCGTCCGACACCGAGGCGCGCACCGAGATGATGTATGCGGCGATGCTCGCGGGCATCGCGTTCAACGCCGCCGGCTGCCACCTGCCGCACGGGCTCTCCTACGCGGTGTCGGGGCTCACGAAGGACTGGCACGTGCCGGGCTACCCCGAAGGCGCGTCGCTCGTGCCGCACGGCATGGCCGTCGTGCTCAACAACCCGTCCGTCTGGCGACACACCGCGCCGGCGAGCCCCGAACGGCACCTGCACTGCGCGCAGTGCCTCGGCGCCGACGTGCGCGGCGCGGGGCCGGAATTCGCGGGCGAGGCGCTCGCCTCGCGCGTCGTCTCGCTGATGCGCGCGACCGGCATGCCGAACGGCCTCGCCGCGCTCGGCTTCGACGAGTCGCACGTCGACGCGCTCGCCACCGGCGCGGAGCCGCAGTACCGGGTCATCAAGAACGCGCCCGTCGACATCGGGCGCGAAGAGCTCAGGACGCTGTTCCGGGCGGCGTTGCGCTACTGGTAGCCGCCGCGTCGGACCCGACCGCGTCGCCGACGGGCTCGGGGCGCACCCGCTTCGCGGGGAGCCGCACCGAGAACGCGCTGCCTTCGCCAGGCACGCTCTCGATGCCGAGGTCGGCCTGGTGGCGCAGCAGCACGTGCTTGACGATCGCGAGCCCGAGCCCCGTGCCGCCGGTCGCGCGCGAGCGCGAGCGATCGACGCGGTAGAAGCGCTCGGTCAGGCGCGGCAGGTGCTCGTTCGCGATCCCGATGCCGGTGTCGGCCACCGCGAACACGCCGCAGCCCGACGCCTCGACGCGCCACGAGAGCGCGACGCGGCCGCCGGACGGCGTGTAGCGGATCGCATTCGACACGAGGTTCGAGAACGCGCTGCGCAGCTCGTCGCGGCTGCCCGTGATCGTCGCGGGCACCCCGACGTCGAGCTCGACCGCGTGGCGCCCGCCGGACAGCGCCTTCGCGTCGGCCGACACCTCGAGCAGCAGCGGCAGCACCGCGAAGCGCTCTTCGCCGGCCGGGCTGTTCTCGCTCTCGAGCGCCGACAGCGTGAGCAGGTCGTTGACGAGCCGCTGCATGTTGCGCGCCTGCTCCTGCATGAGGCCGAGGTAGCGCGCGCGCTGGCGGTCGTCGAGGTCCAGGTCCTGCATCGTCTCGACGAAGCCGGCGATCACCGTGAGCGGCGTCTTGAGCTCGTGCGAAACGTTCGCGATGAAGTCGCGCCGCATGCGCGCGACCGCCTCGATCTGCGTGACGTCGCGCGACAGCAGCAGGCGCTCGTCGATCTCGAAAGGGACGGCCTGCAGCGCGAGCGCGCGGCGCGCGCCGCCCCGCGACCACTCGACCAGCACGCTCTCGCCGTAGTCGCCGGCCTCGAGGTAGCGGTGGAACTCGGGCTGGCGGATCAGGTTGACGACGGGCTGGCCCCGGTCGCGCGCGAGGTCGATGCCGAGTTGCTCCTCGGCGCGGGGATTCGCCCATTCGATGCGCCCGGCGGCGTCGAGCACGATGACCCCGTCGGGAATGGCCTCCGCGGCCTTCCGGAACCGGTCGATCGTCAGCTTGAGGTCGTGCTGGTAGGCGGTGCGCAGGCGCGTCCTGCGGAAGATCGCCGAGCAGACCTCCGCCCAGGGGCCGCGCCCTTCCGGCGGAAGCGCGTCGAGCGGGCCCCGGGCCCACTCGGTCACCCGCTCGATGTTCCAGAGGTGGAAGGCGATGATCGCGAGCGCGCCGGCCCCGAGGACGGCGAGCGCCCAGACGGGGCCGGCGACCGCCCAGACGACCAGCGTGGCGACTGCGACGCCGGCCGGCGCGACGAGCCCGCTCCGGAACGCGTGCGTCACCCGGCAACCTCCCATGGCTCTCTCGCCGACGAGATCCCCGCGACGTGAACATCGCTCGCCTCGTCGCGGCGGGCGCCGCGCGTTCGGCGCGTCCCGGCGGCATCGAAAAACGACCTCCCCCAGGCTCCCTGCTTCGCAGCTTCGCACACCCCCTCCTGATGGACAGGGCGGACGGGATCCCCCCGAAGCGAACGGCGTTCGCCTCCCCCCAGGGGGCACGGCGACCTCGGGGCGGCCCGTCGGTCGCCGCCTTGGGACGGCCCGGCGGCGATCATCGCGGAACGGCGAGGCGGTAGCCGCTCCCCCGTACGGTCTCGACGATCGAGCCCAGGCCGTGCGGCTCGAGCGCGAGCCTCAGCCGGCGAATGTGGACGTCCACGGTCCTCTCCTCGATGTAGACGTGATCGCCCCAGACGTGGTCGAGGATCTGCGCCCGCGAGTGGACGCGTTCGGGCCGGGCGAGGAAGAAGCGCAGCAGCCGGAACTCCGTGGGACCGAGCGCCACCGGCGTCCCGCCGGCCGTGACGCGGTGCGTCGCCGGATCCATCGCAAGCACCCCAACCTGGAGCGGCTCCTGCGCCGCCTCCGGCGCGCGCCGCCTCAGCACGGACTTGATCCGCGCCTTGAGCTCGCGAGGCGAGAACGGCTTGGTCACGTAGTCGTCGACCCACGACTCGAGCCCCGCGACCCGGTCGGCCTCGTCGGTGCGGGCGGTCACCATGATGATCGGCAGCTCGCGCGTCCTCGCGTCCGCGCGCAGCTGCTTGGCGAGCGCGAGCCCGGACTGGCCCGGCAGCATCCAGTCGAGCAGCAGCAGGTCCGGCAGCGATTCGCGGAGCTGCCGCTGAGCGGTCTCGGCGTCGGGCGCCGTGCGAACCTCGTAGCCGGCGTCGTGCAGGTTCACCTTGAGCAGCTCGAGAATCGCCGGCTCGTCCTCGACGGCGAGGATCGTGGGCATCATTCGCCCGCCACCTCGGCGCGGATCTGATCCGCCGACGCGTGCCGGACGTCCTTGCCCTTCACCACCTGCACCACGGACTCGGCGACGTTCTTCGCGTGGTCGCCGATGCGCTCGATCGACTTCGCGATGAACACGGCCTCGAGCGCGCTCGAGATCGTGCGCGGATCCTCCATCATGAAGCTGATGAGCTGGCGCATGATCGCGTTGAAGGCGTGGTCGATGGCGTCGTCCTCGTCGACCACCTCGGCGGCCGCGCTCACGTCCAGCCGCGCGAACGCGTCGAGCGCCTTGTGCAGCATGCCTTGCGCGGCGGTCGCCATGCGCGCGACGTCGAAGTAGCGCGTGCGCGCCAGGCGCTCGCTGCCGCGGATCGTCGCGGCCTTGTAGGCGACCTTCTTCACCTCGTCGCCGATGCGCTCGAGGTCGTTCACGATCTTGCTGACCGTGAGGACCATCCTCAAGTCGACCGCGGTCGGCTGCCGCCGCGCGATGATCTGCGCGCAGAGCTGGTCGATGCTGACCTGGGCCTGGTTGATCACCCGCTCGTCCGCGCCTACGGCGTCGATCAGGCTTGGGTCCTCGTCCTCGCCGAGCGCCTCGATCGCGCGCGCGAGCTGCTTCTCGACGAGGCCGCCCATCGAGAGCACGCCGCTGCGCAGCGCCTCCATCTCGGCGTCGAACTGCTTGGACGTGTGGTCGCTCATCAGCCTGTCTCCGTCGGCGCGCCCGGCGTCAGCCGAAGCGCCCGGTGATGTAGTCCTCCGTCTCCTTCTTCTTCGGCTTGAAGAAGAGGTGATCGGTCTGCCCGAACTCGACCAGCTCGCCGAGGTACATGTACGCAGTGTAGTCCGAGACGCGCGCCGCCTGCTGCATGTTGTGGGTGACGATCAGGATCGTGACCTTCTTCTTGAGCTCGGTGACGAGCTCCTCGATGCTCGCCGTGGCGATCGGGTCGAGCGCGGAGGTCGGCTCGTCGAACAACATGATCTCGGGGTCCGTGGCGAGCGCCCGGGCGATGCAGAGGCGCTGCTGCTGCCCGCCCGACAGGTTCGAGCCGACCTCGTTCAGCCGGTGCTTGACCTCGTCCCACAGCGCCGCGCCCTTGAGCGACTCCTCGACCTTCTCGTCGAGCGCGTTCTTGCCCTTGACGCCGCGGACCCGCAGGCCGTACGCGACGTTCTCGTAGATCGACTTCGGGAACGGGTTGGGCTTCTGGAACACCATCGAGACGCGCATCCGGACCTCGATGGGGTCGACGTCGTCCGCGAGCAGGTTCGTGTTGTCCGGGTGCAGGACGATCTGGCCCTCGTAGCGGTTGCCGGGGTAGAGGTCGTGCATCCGGTTGAAGCAGCGGAGCAGCGTCGACTTGCCGCAGCCCGAAGGACCGATCAGCGCCGTCACCTTGTTCTCGTAGACGGGCATGTCGATGCCCTTGAGCGCATGGAACTTCGCGTAGTGGAAGTGCAGCCCGCGCGTCTCGGCCTTGAGCGGCGGCAGGGGCTCCGCGGCGAGCGCGGGCGCGGCCCCGGGGGAGGACGCGGCACCGAGCATCGTCGCGCGGGATCGGGGCTGCGTGCGGGGTTCCATCGGGGTCACCATTTGATGTTCTTGCGCAACCGGTAGCGCAGCCAGATCGCGAGCCCGTTCATCGTCAGCGTCATGAAGACGAGGATCGCGCCGGCCGCCGCCGCGTTGGCGTGGAACGCCTCGTCCGGGCGCGAGGTCCAGTTGAACATCTGGATCGGCATCACCGTGAACGGCGCGCGCAGCCACTCGAACGAGAGGAACGGGAAGTCGGCGGTCAGCGGCGCGGGTGGCAGGAACGCGATGAACGTCAATGCCCCGATCGTGATGATCGGCGCGGTTTCGCCGATCGCGCGGGACAGGCCGATGATCACGCCGGTCAGGATGCCCGGCATCGAGTACGGGACGATGTGGTCCCTCACCGTCTGCCAGCGGGTCGCGCCGACCGCGTACGCGCCCTCGCGGATCATCGCCGGGATCGCGCGGATCGCCTCTCGCGTCGAGACGATGACGATGGGAAGGATCAGCAGGGCGAGCGTGAGGCCCGCCGTCTGGACGCTCTGTCCCAGTCCGAACGCGTAGACGAACAGGCCGAGCGCCAGCAGGCCGTAGACGATCGACGGGACGCCGGCGAGGTTCGTGATGTTGATCTCGATCACGTCGGTGACCCAGTTCCTGGGCGCGTACTCCTCGAGGTAGATGCCCGACGCCACGCCGAGCGGCACCGCGACCGCCGCCGTGACGATCATCACCAGCGTCGTGCCGACCCACGCGGACAGGATGCCGGCCTGTCCCGCGCGCCTCGACGGGAACTGCGTGAAGAACTCGGGCCGCAGACGCTCCCAGCCGTCGACCAGCATGTCGACGAACAGGGCGAGGAACGTGAGGAAACCGACGCCGAGCGCGAGGACGCCGAGGACGATGAAGATCACGTCCCAGCGCTTCGCCCTGGCGATGAGCCTGCGGATGTCCCCGGTCGCCCCTCTGACGGCCGGCGCGGCCGGGGGCGTCGACCCGGATGCGTTGCCCGCCATGTCAGTAGGCCTCCCGGAACCGCCTGCGCATCCAGAACCCGATCAGGTTGAAGAACAGCGTGAGCAGCATCAGCGTCAGTCCCGCGGCGAAGATCGTCTGGTAGCCCACGCTGCCGTGCGGCAGGTCGCCCAGCGCGACCTGGACGATGTAGGCGGTGATGGTCGCCGCCGGCTCCGTCGGGTTGAACGTCAGGTTCGGCTGCATGCCCGCGGCGACCGCGAGGATCATCGTCTCGCCCACCGCCCGCGAGATGCCGAGGATGTACGCGGCGGCGATGCCCGAGAGCGCCGCCGGGACGACGACGTTGACCGCGGTCTGCAGACGGGTCGCGCCCATCGCGAACGAGCCCTCGCGCAGCGACATCGGCACCGCGCGCATCGCGTCCTCCGAGATCGACGCGACCGTGGGAACGATCATGATGCCCATCACGATGCCGGCCGAGAGCAGGTTGAAGCCCGGCACCGACGGGATCAGCGCCTGCAGCAGCGGCGTGACGAACAGGAGCGCGAAGTAGCCGTAGACGATCGTCGGGACCCCGGCGAGCAACTCCAGAATCGGCTTGGCGATCTCGCGCGCCCTCGGCGAAGCGAATTCGGACAGGTAGACGGCGATCGTCGTGCCCAGCGGGATCGCCACGCCGAGCGCGACGAGCGAGCTCGTGATGGTGCCCGAGAGGAGCACCATGATCCCGAAGTGGGCGTCGTCGAAGAGGGGTGTCCACTGCGTGTCGGTGAGGAACTGCCAGACCGGCACGGCCGCGAAGAAGACGACGCTCTCCTTCACGAGGATGTACACGATCCCGAGCGTCGTGCCGACCGAGACGAGCGCGGCCAGGAGCAGCACCGCCTCGATCGCGCGTTCCTTGAGGTTGCGCGTGAACTTCCTCGCGAGGCGCTCGCTGACCACGGTGGTGAACGACGCCCCGGCGGGCGCGCGCAGCGTTGTCGACGAATCCATTATACGGGTCCCCATCGCGACACCGGCGCGGAGGCCGGACCGCGCCGCCCGCGAGCCGGTCAGAGCTTCGCCTCGCGGGCGAGCAGGTCGTCGATCCTGACGCCCACCTCCGCCACGCCGCCGAACACCGTCCCCTTCTTGCCCTTGGCGAGGTGCTCCCTGTTGAGCGTGTACGCCTTGTCGGGCAGCGGCACGTACTTGACCTCCTTCGCGAGCTTCGCGCCGTGGGTCAGGTAGTAGTCGACGAACTTCTTCACTTCGGGACGCTCGAGCGACTTCGCGTTGACGTAGATGAAGATCGGGCGCGCGAGCGGCTGGTAGCTCCCGTCGATCACCGAGCTCATCGACGGCGACACGGCCGGCCTGCCGGCCTTCTCGACAATCGGGACCGCCTTGAGCTTGCCCTGGTTCTCCGCGTAGTAGGCGAAGCCGAAGTAGCCGATCGCGTTGACGTCGCGCTGGACGCCCTGCACCAGGACGTTGTCGTCCTCGGACGCCGTGTAGTCGCCGCGCGAGGACTTCGCCTTCCCGACGATCGCCTCGGTGAAGTAGTCGAACGTGCCCGAGTCGGCGCCCGCGCCGAACAGCTTGATCGGCGCGTCGGGCCACGACGGATCGACCTGGTTCCACCGGGTGACCTTGCCTTGGGCGCCAGGCTCCCAGATCCTCTTCAGCTGCTCGACCGTGATGCCCTTGTCGAGGAACTTGTTCTGCGGATTGACGACGACGGTCAGCGCGTCGAAGGCCACCGGAAGCTCGTAGTAGGTGATGCCTGCCTTCGCGCACTGCTCCATTTCCGACTTGAGGATCGGGCGCGAAGCGCCGCTGACGTCGATCTCGCCGCGACAGAACTTCTTGAAGCCGCCGCCGGTGCCGGAAATGCCGACCGTGACCTTGATCGCGTTCTTCTCGGCCTTCTGGAACTCCTCGGCTACCGCTTCCGTGACCGGATAGACGGTCGACGATCCGTCGATCTTGACGAGGGTGCCCTGGCCGAAGACGGGCGCGGATACGGCCGCCGCGAGCGCGACGGCGAGGATCTGGGGCTTGAATCGCATGGGTTGCTCCTCAAAGGGATTGCCGATGCGTGAATGCTAGGGGGTCCGTGTGACAGGACCGTGACGTCGCGGTGACCGGCCATGACAGCGGGCACCGGGCGGCGGATCGGCGGCTCCTTTCCGATCAGGCACTTGCGCCACCGTAACGTCTCGTCGTCGGCATCGGTCCGCCCCGCGAGCCCTCGCCGTGTTGCCGGCATGTCCGCCCTGCATCGCGCGCCGCGGCCCTGAGGCAGGCGGCGCCGGCACCGGCCGCGGGCGACCCGTACGCCGGCCCCGATCCGGGCACGGCGGGCTCCCCGCCGCGTAGAATCGGCGGCGCCATGGACGAATCCGCCGCCATGAAGGTCGTCGCGGTGCGGGCGGTCGAGACCGTCGACGCCGCCCGCAAGCACTGGACCGACGCCGACCGCGCGTGGGCGAGCCGGGCAGCGGCGGAGACCGTGGGCGCCGACGCGAGTCCCGACGCGTTCCTCGCGCGCCGCGCGGCGCTGGCGATCGAGCGGATCGCCGGCCGCGGTGCCGCGCTGCCCCGCGCGCTGCGGTCGCTAGAGTGGCGGCCGTGGGTCGGCACCGCGGTCGTCGGACTCGCGTTCGCCCTCGGCGCGTTTCTCGACCAGCTGGGGGGCGCGCAACGGGTCGACATCCTCGCCCCGCCGGTGCTCGGCCTGCTCGTCTGGAACGTCGCGGTCTACGTCGCCATCGCCGTGGGCTACGTCGTCCGCTTCGGCGAGCCGGCGCCGCCGGGTCCGCTGCGCGCCGGCATCGTGCGCTTCGCCGGCGGCCTCGGTCGCCCGCGCGGGAGCGCGGGCGTGAACGACGCGGTCGTCGCGTTCGGCGAGGACTGGGCACGCCGCGCGACGCCGCTGTACGCGATGCGGGCGTCGCGCATCCTGCACTTCGCCGCCGCGGCGCTCGCCGCCGGCGTGCTCGCGGGCCTCTACCTGCGCGGGCTCGCCCTCGAGTACCGCGCGAGCTGGGAGAGCACGTTCCTCGATGCGGCGGCCGTGCGGTCGATCGCCTCGTGGACCTATTGGCCGGGGGCGGCGTTGACGGGGATCCCGGTGCCGTCGGTCGAGGACGTCGCGGCGATCCGCGCCCCGGCGGGGGAGAACGCCGCGCGCTGGCTGCACCTGATGGCCGCGACCGTGGCGGCCGTCGCGATCCTGCCGCGTCTGCTGCTCGCGCTCGCCGCCGGGCTCGTCGAGCGCCATCGCGCCTCGCGCTTCCCGCTGCGGCTCGACGAGCCCTACTTCCAGCGCCTGCTGCGCGGCTACCGCGGCGGCGCGGCGCGCGTGCGGGTGATCCCGTACAGCTACGCGGTCCCGGCCCCGGCCGCCGCGGGGCTCGAGGCGATCGTCGCGCGCTCGTTCGGGGGGAGCGCCGCGCTGCTGGTCTCGGCGCCGCTCGCGTACGGCGAGGACGAGGCGCTCGCCGCCGCCATCGAGGGCGCGGCGGGCAACACCCTGGTCGCGCTGTTCAGCGCCGCAGCGACGCCGGAGCGCGAGGCCCACGGCGCGTTCCTCGCGGAGCTCGCCAAGCGGCGAAGCGAGGCGGACGCGCTGTTCGCGATCGTCGACGAGGGAGCGTGGGCGGCGCGCTTCGCGGGCGAGCCCGCGCGCATCGAGGAGCGGCGGGGCGCCTGGCGCCAGCTGTGCGGCGAAGCCGGCGTGGCCGTCGTGTTCGTCGACCTCGCGAATCCCGACCTCGCCGCCACGGACGCCGCGCTCGACGCCGCGATCGGCGATCGGTCGACGTGACCCGGAGCATGGGAAGCGCCGCCGCGATCGCGCTGTCGCTGATCTCGCATACGAACGCCGGCAAGACGACGCTCGCGCGCACGCTCGTGGGGCGCGACGTCGGCGAGGTGCGCGACGCGCAGCACGTGACGCAGGAGGCCACCGCCTACCCGCTCGTCGACACGCCGGAGGGCGACGCGCTGGTGCTCTGGGACACGCCGGGCTTCGGCGACAGCGCGCGGCTCGCGCGCCGGCTCGCGCAGCAGGGGAACCCGGTCGGCTGGTTCCTGACGCAGGTGTGGGACCGCTTCCGCGACCGCGCGTTCTGGCTCTCGCAGATGGCGGTGCGCAACGTCCGCGAGCAGGCCGACGTCGTGCTCTACCTCGTCAACGCGTCCGAGGCGCCCCAGGACGCGGGCTACCTCGCGCCCGAGATGGCCGTGCTCGAGTGGATCGGCAAGCCGGTGATCGTGCTGCTCAACCAGACCGGCCGACCGCGTCCCCGCGACGAGGAAGCCGCCGAGGAAGCGCGCTGGCGCGAGGCGCTGGGGCCGCGTCTGACGGGCCGTCCCGAAGGCGTGGCGCCCGCTAGGGAGAAGCTCGCGCAGCAGGCCTCGGGGCGAACACCCGCGCGCCCGATGATCCGCGCCGTGACGACGCTCGACGCGTTCGCGCGGTGCTGGGTGCAGGAGATCGCGTTGTTCGACCTCGTCGGCGACGCGCTGCCGGCGGAGCGTCGCGCGCCGTTCCGGCGGCTCGCCGACGCGTGGCAGGCCCGGCGCCTCGCGCAGTTCGAGCGGGCGATGGCCGCGCTCGCGGAGCCGATCGCCCAGGCGGCCTGCGACCGCGAGCCGCTGCCCGACGCGGGCCTCGGCGGCGCGCTGCGCGGCCTGGGCCGAAGCCTCGGGATCGGCCGCGACGACGCCGAGAACGCGAAGGCCCGCGCGTCGCAGGCGTTGGCGGCGCGACTCGACGAGTCGCTGCGCGCAGGCACCGACCGGCTGATCGCGCTCCATGGCCTGGACGGCCGCGCGAAGGGCGAGGTGCTCGCGCGCCTCGCCGCGGGCGTGTCGGTCGATGCGCCGGTCGACGAAGGGAAGGCCGCGATGATGGGCGGCGTCGTGTCCGGGGCGCTCACGGGCCTCGCGGCGGATCTCGCCGCGGGCGGGCTCACGTTCGGCGCGGGCATGCTCGCAGGCGCCGTGCTGGGCGCGCTGGGCGGCGTCGGCATCGCGCGGGGGGTGAACCTCGCGCGAGGCAAGTCGGGAACGTCGCTCCGTTGGGACGACGCGTTCCTGTCGGGCCTCGCCGCGTCGGCGCTGCTGCGCTACCTCGCCGTCGCGCACTACGGCCGGGGGCGCGGCGACTGGACCGAGACCGAGTACCCGCCGTTCTGGCCGCCGCTCGTCGCCGAGGTGGTCGGCGAGCGCCGCGCCGCGCTCGACGCGATCTGGGCGGCGCGGGAGCCCGCCTGCGACAGCGAGCGCATCGCCGGCGAGCTCGCCGAATGGCTCGCCGGTGCGGCGCGCGAGACGCTCGACCGACTCTACCCGGGCTCGCTCGCGGCGACGCCGGGCGAACCGCAAGCACGGTGACCGCCCGCCGCCGCGCGGCGCGCCGCAACGGTCAGGGTGCGAAGCCCTCGGCGAGCTTCATCCGTTGCACCTTGCCGGACGGCCCCTTGGGCAGCGCGTCGACGAAGCGCACGTAGCGCGGCGCCTTGTAGCGCCCGAGCTCGCGCCGGCAGTGTTGATCCACCTCGTCGCGCGTGAGCGTCCGCCCGGGCTTGACGACGATGCACGCGAGGATCTCCTGGCCGTAGTCGCGGTCGGGCACGCCGACCGCCGCCGCCTCGAGCACCGCCGGATGCTTGAGCAGCGCCTCGTCGATCTCGCGCGGAGCGATGTTCTCGCCGCCCTTGATGATGAGCTCCTTGAGGCGTCCCGTGATGTAGTAGAAGTCGTCCGGGTCGCGGTAACCGAGGTCGCCGGTCGAGAGCCAGCCGTCGGCGGACACCGCCGACGCCGTCAGCTCCGGCGCCCGGTAGTAGCCCAGCATCACGCCCGGACCGCGCAGCTGGATCTCGCCGCGCTCGCCGTCCGGCTGCGGGCGCCCCTCTCGGTCCACCACGCGCGCCTCGATCCCCAGCGGGCGGCCGGGGCTGCCGACGCGGCGCTCGTGCAGCGCCATCGGATTGCAGAACGCGACCGACGCGCACTCGGTGAGGCCCATCGCCTCGACGATCGGGATGCCGAAACGCTCCTCGAACGCCAGCTGCTGCCCGGGCGGCAGCGGCGCCGAGGCCGAGCGGGCGAATCGCACCCGGCGCATCGCATCGCGCTCGGCGGGCGCCGGGTCCGGCGCGTTGAGCAGGTAGGCGACGATCGTCGGCACCAGGTTGAGCCAGGTCGGCCGCCACTGCGCGACCATCGGCCACCAGCGGGACACCGAGAACCGGTGCGGCATCACGATGCTGCCGCCCGAGCACAGCGTGCCGGTCGTCGAGATGCACTGCCCGTTGATGTGGTAGAGCGGCAGCGACGACAGCACGCGGTCGCGGGCGCGCAGGCCGTGGTGGCGCGCCACGGTGCGGCCGGCGTGCAGCATGTTCGCGTGGGACAGCAGCACGCCCTTGGGGAGGCCGGTCGTCCCCGACGTGTACATCAGCATCGACGGTCGCGCCGGATCGCGGCTCGCGAGCGCCGGAGGCGGCGATTCCGGCAGGTCGAGCCGATCCGCCACCACGACGACGAGGACCGGCGACGACCCGATGCGGGCCAGCGACTCGCGCACGCGCGCGGCGTGCTCCTCCGACGCGAACACCACCGACGGCTCCGAGTGCGCGAGCGTGTGGTCGAGGTGCGCGTCCTGCGCGAGCAGGTTGACCGGCACGACGATGCGGCCCGCCGCCATCGTGCCGACGAACACCGCGGTCGCCGCGATTCCGTTGGGCAGCATGAAAGCGACGCGCGCGCCTTCGGGCGCACCGAGCTCGTCGAGCCGCGCGGCGAGCGCGTCCGCCTTCGCCCCGAGCCCGCCGTAGGAGAGCACCGCGCCGGACTCGGGCGAGCACAGGAACGGCGCGTCGGGCGCGGCGGCGGCCCGCGCCTCGAGCACGGCGCGGAAGTCTCCGGTGGCGTCCACGGATGCGAGGCTAGATGCCGTGCCTGCGCCGGTAGTCGCCGAAGAGCTCGTCCTCGGTCGGCTCGCGCACGCGCTCCGGCGGAAGGGGGTGGACGACGCGCGTGACGTTCATGAAGTGGCGGACGTTGAGGTTGTCCGAGAAACTGTTGCCGCCCCAGCTGCCGCAGCCCATCGACAGCGAGAACGGCAGCGCGTTGTCGTAGCTCCCGCCGGTCGCGAAGCAGTGCGCCTGGTTGACGATGACGCGGCACACCGGCAGCGCGAGCCCGAGCCGCGTCGCGCGCTCGGGGAGCTTCGAGTGGAGGCCGACCGAATGACCGGCGCCCTGGAAGCGCAGGAGCGCCTCCGCCCGCGCGGCAGCCGCGTCGAAGGTCGGCGCCCGGTAGAACGCGAGCACCGGCGAGAGCTTCTCGCCGGAGAACGGCGCGTCCGGCCCGACGCCGTCGACGTCGACGACGAGGAACCGCGCCGACCGGCAGGCCTCCCGGTCGAGCCCCGCGAGCGCGGCGATCGCCCGCGCCGACTGCGCGACGAAGGCGGGGGCGAGCCTGTCGTCCGGAAACATCGCCCGCTCGAGGCGAGCCGACTCGTCGCGCGAGAGCCGGACGCCGCCGTGCCGCGCGAGCGCGGCGACGAGCGCGTCCGCGACCGCGTCGACCGCGATCACGCTGTTCTCCGACGAGCAGCTGGTCGCGTGGTCGAACGTCTTCGAGCGCGCGATCTTCTCCGCGGCGTCGGCCACGTCGGCCGTCTCGTCGACGATCGCCGCCACGTTGCCCGCGCCCACGCCCAGCGCCGGCGTGCCGCTCGCGTACGCGGCGCGCACGTTGTTCTGCGAGCCGGTCGCCACGACGAGGTCGGCCTGGCGCATCAGCTCCCGCGTGTGCTCGCGGGACACCGGCATCGGCAGCATCTGCACCAGGTCGCGGGGCGCGCCGATCCGGTCGAGCTCGGCGTGCACGAAGCCGATCAGGAGCGCGAGCGTCGAGGCGCCCTTCGGCGACGGCGCGAGGACGATCGCGTTGCGCGCCTTCAGCGCGTTGACGATGTTGTTGGCGGGCGTCGCGCCGGGGTTCGTCGACGGCGTGATCGCGGCGACGACGCCGACCGGCCTCGCGATCTCGACCAGGCCCCGCGCGGGATCCTCGGCGATCACGCCGGCCGTGCGCGCGCCCGCGAGGTCGCGCAGCAGGCCCATGGTCTTGCGCCGGTTCTTCGCGATCTTGTCGTCGACGTCGCCCATGCCGGTGTCGCGCACCGCGAGCTCGGCGAGCGCGCGGTTGCGCGACGGCTCGACGATCGCCCACGCGGCCGCGACCGCGAGCTCGTCCGCGCGCGACTGGTCGCAGGCGTCGATCGCGCGCTGCGCGGCGCGCGCGCGACCGACGAGCGCCGCCACCTCGCCGCGAACGCGCGCGGCATCCGGATCCCGGCCGTTCATTCGGGCGTGATCTTCGCCTCGCGGATCACGTAGTCCCACTTCTTCAGCTCGTCGCGGATCAGCGCGTCGAATTCCGCCGGCGAGTTGGACGCCGCCTCGGCGCCCTGCGCGAGCAGCTTCTCGCGCACCTCGGGCATCTGCAGCACCTTGACCATCGTCGCGTTGAGCTTGGCGACGACCGGCTGCGGCGTCTTCGCGGGCACGAGCAGCCCGTACCACGAGTCGACGACGACGTCCGGCACGCCCTGCTCGGCGATCGTCGGCAGGTCGGGCGCCGCGATGCTGCGCTTCGCGCTCGTCACCGCGATCGCCTTGAGGCGGCCGGCCTTCACGTGCTGCCAGGCCGCGGGCATCGACACGAACAGGAGCTGCACCTGACCGCCGATCGTGTCGGCGACCGCCGGGCCGCCTCCCTTGTAGGGGACATGCGTCATCTGGACGCCGGTCTTCAGCTTGAACAGCTCGCCCGCGACGTGTCCCGGCGAGCCGATGCCCACCGATGCGTAGTTGAACTTGCCCGGGTTCGCCTTCAGGAGCGCCACGAGCTCCTGGACGTTGCTCGCCGGCACCGAGGGGTGCGCGACGACGATCTGCGGGATCATCGCCGCTAGGCTCACCGGGATGAAGTCGCGCTCGACGTCGTAGGCGAGCTTCGGGTAGAGCTTCGGGTTGATCGTGTGCGACGACAGCGTCATCAGCACCGTGTAGCCGTCCGGCGGCGCCTTCGCGGCGAGCTCGGTGCCGACGCTGCCGCCCGCGCCGCCCTTGTTGTCGACGACGATCGGCGCTCCGAGCTCCGGCGAGAGCTTCTCGTTGACGATGCGGGCGACGACGTCGGTCCCGCCTCCCGGCGGATAGGGGACGATCATCCGGATCGGCTTCGACGGCCAGTCCTGCGCCTGTGCGAGGCCTGCGCAGAGCGCGAGCGCGAACGAGAGGGCGGTGGTGCGGCGGTACCTTGGCATGACGTCTCCTCCAGCGGTGAGCCCGTCTTGCGCGGGCTTGCCTCCAACTGCGGCTTCCTGTCCATGGACGGGGCAGGCGAGTATCGCCGTGCCGCGCTTCCCGTCAACCCCTCGCCGCCGCACGCTCCCGGCGGGGGCGCGCGGCGCGGATCGGGAGCGCCGGCCCGCAACCGGTCAGCGCCGCGGAGCCTCGGTCGACTTGTACTTGGCGAGGTGGCGCGTCGGCAGCGCGAGCGCGTCGCGCCGGAAGGGGTCGCCCAGCTCGCGCGTCACCATCATCTCGAGCACGGTCGTCCTGCCGTCCCTCTGCGCGGCGGCCGCAGCTCGCAGCGCGGGCCCCACATCCGACAGCTTCTCGACGCGCACGCCCTCCGCGCCCATCGCCTTCGCGACCGCGGCCCACGACGGCTGCCTGTCGAGGTTCACGCCGAGGAAGCGGTTCGCGTAGAAGTCGACGTGGTTCTTCTTCTCGGCGCCCCACTGGCCGTTGTTGAACACGACCGCGGTGACCGGGATGGCCTCGCGCACGCAGGTCTGGATCTCGCCGAAGCTCATCCCCCACGCGCCGTCGCCGACGTAAGCGATCGCCGGGCGGTCGGGCGCCGCGACCTTGGCGCCGATGATCGTCGGGAACGCGTAGCCGCAGTTGCCGAAGCTCATCGCGGCGAACATCGAGCGCGGTCGGTCGAAGCGCAGGTAGCTGTTCGACACCGAGCAGATGTTGCCGATGTCGGTCGACACCATCGCGCCCTCCGGCATCGCCCGCTCGAGCTCGCGCAGCATCTGGCGCGGGTGCATGTGCGCGCTCCCCTTCGCCTGCTCGAGCGACCAGGCGTCCTTCTCGTGGGTCCAGCCGTCGAGTTCGGACTCCCACGCCGCCTTCTCCGCCTTCACCTTCGCCAGGCGGTCCGCCTGGTTGGCGTGGCACGCGAGCGACTTGCCCTCGAGGCGCGCCGCGAGGGCGAGCGAGGCCGCCTTCGCGTCGCCGCAGATGCCGACGGTGATCGGCTTCACGAGGCCCAGCATCTTCGGGTCCGCATCGACCTGGATGATCTTCGCCTGCCTCGGCCAATAGTCGATGCCGTGCTGCGGCAGCGTGCCGAACGGGCCGAGGCGCGTGCCGAGCGCGAGCACGACGTCGGCCTGGCTGATGAGCTTCATCGCCGCCTTGCTGCCCTGGTAGCCCAGCGGCCCGCACCACAGCGCGTGCTTCGCCGGGAAAGCGTCGTTGTGCAGGTAGGAGACCGCGACGGGCGCCTGCAGGAGTTCGGCGAGCGCGATCGCCTCGCGCTGCCCGTTGGCCATGATCACGCCGCCGCCGGCGAGGATCACCGGGAACTTCGCGGACGCGAGGAGCGCGGCCGCTTCGTCCAGACTCTTCTCGCCGCCCGCGCCGCGTTCGATCACGATCGGGCGCGGGATCTCGCACTCGATGTCGCCGTAGAAGAAATCGCGCGGGATGTTGAGCTGCGTCGGTCCGAGTTCCAGGTGCGCGCGGTCGAACGCGCGGCCGGTGAGTTCGGCCATGCGCGCCTTGTTGTTCACGTGCGCCTGGTACTTGGTGATCCTGGTGAAGATCGGCAACTGCTCGGTTTCCTGGAAGCCCCCGAGCCCGAGCGTCATCGACCCGGTCTCCGGCGTGATGCACACGACCGGCGAGTGCGCCCAGTACGCGGCCGCGACCGAAGTCACGTAGTTGGTGATGCCGGGACCGTTCTGCGCGATGCACACGCCGTGACGTCCCGACACACGCGAATACCCGTCGGCCATGTGACCGCCGCCCTGTTCGTGCGCGACCGAGATGAAGCGGATGCCGGCGAGCGGAAACAGGTCGAGCGCGTCCATGTACGCGGAGCCCACGATCCCGAAGACGTCCTTCACGCCCTGCGCGACGAGCGTTTCGACGAACGCCTCGGAGGGGGTCATCTTCTGGCGGCCGGTCACGGGGGCGGCGACCGGGGTCGGCAGGTCGGCGGGCTTGTTCATGGCGAATCCTCCGAAACTCGCGCGAATGGCGCGAGAAGTCGAAGTGTTCCACAGCTCCGTGCCTGCATCAAGCTCTCAATCGAAAAATGGCTTGTGACATTTCATTTTCCGATATATCGTCAGCGCATGGCCTCGAAGCGCGACCGCGTTCCGCCGCTGCTCCGGGCGTTCGGCCTGCTCGAACGCGTGGCCCGGGCGAACGGTCCGGTCGGCTTGCAGGAACTCGCTTCGGACGCGGATTTGCCGAAGCCGACGGTCTACCGGATGCTCGCCACGCTCGAGGAGGCCGGGCTCGTCACCCGCGAACCCGACGGCCGCCGCATCGCGGCGGGACCGAGGCTCGTGCGCTTCGCGCTCGACGTGCAGCTCGCGGAGACCGTGCGCGCCCCGCGGCACGCGATCCTGAAGCGGCTCGCCGAGACGCTCGGCGAAACCGTGAACCTCACGATGCTCGACGGCAGCGAGGTCGTCTACCTCGACCGCGTCGAGACCGAGTGGCCGCTTCGCATGACCCTGCAGCCGGGGTCGCACGTCCCGCTCCACTGCACCGCGAGCGGCAAGCTCCTGCTCGCGCTGCTGCCCGCGGCGCGCAGGCGGCGCATCGTCGAGGAACTCTCGCTGGCGCGTTTCACCGACCACACGATCACCGACCGCGACGCGTTGTGCGCCGAACTCGCCGCGATCCGACGCGACGACCTGTCGACCGACAATGAAGAATACCTCGCGGGACTCGTGTGCGTCGCGGTGCCGGTGGCCTCACCCGACGGGCGCAACGTCGCGTGCGTCGCCGTACACGCGCCGGTCGCACGCATGCCGCTGGAACGCGCGCTCGCGCACGTGCCCGCACTGCGCGAGGCTGCGGCCGCGCTGGGTGCGACGTTCGGCGCGCCGCACGTCAATGCGGGCCGGGCTTCCGCCTGACGGGGTTCGCGCAGGGCGACAAGCCGTCACGGCTTCTCAATCCGGTTGGGCGGGCGCCTGGGCGCGGGCGAGCGCGACGCCGACCGCGATCAGGACCATGCCGGCGAGCGCCGCGGCGTCGAGCGTCTCCCCGAAGAACTGCCAGGACATCCATGCGGTCACCGGCGGCACGAGGTAGAAGAGCGCCGCCACGCCGGCGGCGGCGCCGCGACGCAGCAGCACGAAGAGCAGGCTGATCGCGCCGACCGACAGCACGAGCACCGACCACCCGAGCGCGAAGGTGAACGCAGGCGTCCAGCGGATCGACTCCGACTCGAGCATCGCGAGCGGCGCGTAGGCGATCGCGCACACCGAGAACTGGATCACCGCGCCCGACCGCAGGTCGACGCCCCCGCCGTGGCGCTTCTGGTAGAGCGTTCCGATACTGATGCCGGCGAGCGCGATCGCGGCGGCGACGAGACCGCTCGCTTCTCCGGCGTAGCCGAGCTTGTTGCGCACCACGAGCCCCACGCCGACGAAACCCAGCACCAGCCCGATCCACTGGCGGGGGACGACCGCCTCGCCGAGCCACGAGCGCGCGATGGCCACCGTGACGATCGGCTGCAGGCCCACGAGCATCGCGATCGTGCCCGCGGGCATGCCGCCGGCGATCGCGTGGAACACCCCGCCGAGGTAGAGCCCGTGCACGAGGAGCGCCGCGATGCCGACGTGCACCGCCTGCGCGCGCGACGGCCAGCGCGCACCCGACGCGAGCGCCACCGCCGCCATCAGGGCGGCGACGCACACGAAGCGGACGAACAGGAACGAGAACGGCGGGGCGTCGGGCAGCCCCAGCTTCGCGGCGACGAAGCCGGTGCTCCACAGGAGCACGAACAGCGCGGGCAGCCAGGCCGCGCCGGGCCGAGGCACGGTCAGCGCGCCTTCGTCGCGGCCTTGCGCGCGCGGAGCTTCGCCTTGCGGTAGCGCTCGACCGACTCGACGATCTCGCGCCGGGCGTCCTCCGCCTCGACCCAGGTGCCGACGCGCACCCACTTGCCCGGTTCGAGGTCCTTGTAGTGCTCGAAGAAATGCGCGATCTGGCGCATCTGGACCTCGGGCAGGTCGCGCGGCGACTTCACGTTGGTGTAGAGCGGCGACAGCTCGTCGACCGGCACCGCGAGGATCTTCGCGTCGCCGCCCGCCTCGTCGTCGAGCTTCAGCATGCCGATCGGCCGGCAGCGAACGACCACGCCGGTGATGAACGGCATCGGCGAGAGCACGAGCACGTCGCAGGGGTCGCCGTCGAGCGAGAGCGTCTGCGGGATGTACCCGTAGTTGCACGGATAGTGCATCGCCGTCCACATCAGCCGGTCGACGAACACCGCGCCCGTGTCCTTGTCGACCTCGTACTTGATCGGATCCGAGCGCATCGGAATCTCGACGATCACGTTGCAGTCGTGCGGGACGTCCTTGCCGGCGGGTACGGACTCGAGGCTCATCGGAGGGGCTCGCGAGAGGGGGCGCGGCCGATTATAGCGGCGGCACTTCCCGCCGCCGGGGGCGCGACAAGGCGCTCGCGGCGCGGCATACTTGCCGCCGCGTCCGCCCCCCGACCACGACACCGCCCGAAACGAGGTCCGACATGCGCCGTCCCGCCGCCGTCTCGACCGCAGTCCTCTGCTTCGCGCTCGCGGCGCCGTCCGCCGCGACGGCACAGGTCCGGGAGATCAAGGACGCCGCGACGATCCCCCCGTTCTCGGCCGGCAAGGTCGGCGCGCCGCAGTCGCCCTGGATCATCGTCCGGGTCAACGAGCGCAAGAGGCTCACGGATTTCGACATGGTCGAGGACGGCGGCAAGGTCGTGCTGCACGCGAAGTCCGACGCGGGCGCGAGCGGCATCGGCGTGCGCACCGCGCTCGACGCCTCGAAGACGCCGATGCTCGCGTGGCGCTGGAAGATCGCGGGCGTCGTCGAGGGCGCCGACAACTCGGTCGCGAGCAAGGAGGACGCAGCGGCGCGCATCGTGCTCGCGTTCGACGGCGACAAGGACAAGCTCTCGTTCGGCGATCGCACGACGATGAGGCTCGCGAGCAGCGTCTATTCGCAGGAACTGCCTTACGCGACGTTGATGTACATCTGGGCGAGCAGTGCGCCGGTCGGTACCGTCATCGCCAATCCGCACACCGGACGCATCAAGATGATCGTCGTGGCGAGCGGCAACGGCGACGCGGGCAAGTGGCAGTCGGTGAAGCGCAACCTGCGCGACGACTACCGGAAAGCGTTCAGCGAGGACCCCGGCACGCTCACGTCGATCACCGCGTTCTCGGACTCGGACAACACCGGAACGCGCGCGGAAGCCTGGTTCGGCGACATCTCCCTCACTGCACCATGAACCGGGTCTCCATCGCGCTCCGCAGCGGCACCGGCGCGTCGACGGTTCACGCCAGGCGGGGCGCGGCCCGGCCCCGGCGGGGGGTTCCGCGATGAATGCGACGTCCGCGGGACCGCTCTACTCGTTCGAGGATCGAGGCGTCGAACTGCGCGGCGGCGGCCACTACGTCGCGCCCGGCGCGGTACTGATCGGGCGCGTCGTCCTGGGAGACCGGGCGACCGTCTGGTTCGGCGCGATCGCGCGCGCCGACAACGAACCGATCGTCATCGGCGACGAGACCAACCTCCAGGACGGCGTCGTGCTGCACGTCGATCCCGGGTTTCCGCTCACGATCGGGCGCGGCGTGACCGTCGGCCATCAGGCGATGCTGCACGGCTGCACGATCGGCGACGGCTCGCTCATCGGCATCAAGGCGGTCGTGATGAACGGCGCGACGATCGGTCGCGAGTGCCTGATCGGCGCCAACGCGCTCGTCGCGGAGGGCAAGACGATACCCGACCGCTCGCTCGTCCTCGGGAGTCCGGGGAAGGTCGTCCGGACGCTCACCGACGACGACGTCGCGATGCTGCGGCGGGCCGCCGACGGCTACGTCGAGAAAGGCGCCCGGTACCGCCGGGGCCTCGCGGCCGATCCGCGCGATCCCAACCGCTGAGGCCCGGGCGCGGCAGCAGCGCTGCCGGCCTCGGCCCGTCGCGCGCGAAACCGGAACCGGCTCCCGGCGCATCCAACCTCGGTCCGACCTGTCCGGAGTTCGTGATGCGCCGATCCGCCCTGCCCGTCGTGGTCGTCGCCTGCGCGATCGTGGCCGCCGTGCTCGCATGGCTCGTCGTCGGGCGGATGTTCCGCGCGACGTCCGGGGCACCGGCGGGGCCGCCGGTCGCCGAGACGCGCGCGGTCGGCGAGTTCGCGAAGCTCGACGTCTCCGGCCACCTGAAGCTCGAGATCGTCCAGGCCGACCGCTACGAAGTCGTCGTCGAGGCCGCCCCCGGCGAGGCGGCCCGCGTCCGGACCGAGGTTTCCGGCCGGACGCTCCGGATCACGGCCAAGGCGGCGGGCGGGCGCCGGGGCAGGGACGGGGTCGACCGTGACCTGCGCGTCGTCGTGCGCGCCCCCTCGATCGAGGCGGTCGATCTCTCGGGCGCCGTGAAGTTCACCGCGAAGGCTCTGTCGGTGCCCGCGTTCAGGATCGACGCATCGGGCGCCACGAGCATCCGCATCGACTCCCTCGACGTCGAATCGCTGCGGCTCGTCGGTTCGGGCGCCGTCGAAGCCGATCTCGCGGGCCGTGCGACCGAGCAGTCGATCAGCCTGTCGGGCGCGGGCACCGTGCGCGGGGCCCGCCTCCGGAGCCTGTCGGCGCGGGTCGACGTGTCGGGTGCCGGCAGCGTCGTGGTGAACGCCGAGAAGTCGCTGCGCGTCAGCCTGTCGGGCGCGGGAATCGTCGAGTACCTCGGAACGCCCGAACTGGAGGAAAGCGTGAGCGGACTCGGCCGCATCAAGCGTCGCGACGCCGCGACTTCAACGTCGACGCGACAGCGCCTTCAGGTCGCCTGACCCTCCCCGGCCACGCGGTCCGCGGCCTTGAAGAGCAGCGCGAGGCCGGTCGCGCTGTCGCGGTCCGCATGCACGCCCGGCAGGATGCGGACGTCCGCGACCCGGCATTCGGCGAGCACCTGGGCGAGCATGTCCGCGACGTCGGCCACGCGGTCGAGCGGTTCGAGCGGGCAGCGGAAGCCCTCGGCGCCGCGTTCGTCGAACGGCGAGGACAGCGACACGCGCAGTTCGCCGCTCGAGCGCGTTCCGGCGATTCGATGCGCGCTGATCGTGGCGGAGGGCTCGCCCGCCGCCGCGCGCATGCGCCGCAACGCGTTGCTCGCGAACAGCGTCGCGGCGGCCTCGCGGCTCACCAGTCGTCCGGTCGCGACCGCCGCGGGAAGCGATTGCGGCGCGCGCGGCATCGCGACCACCGTCACGCCCGGCGCACCGATCGCGCGCGAGAGCGCGCGCGTGAGCGGCATTCCCCACGCGCCGACTTCGGTACGCGCGCACAGCGCACCGACCGACGCCGCGAGCGCCGATCCGACGAGGAAGCGCAGGTGCACACGCTCGCCGCCAGCGAGCGCGGCGATCGGCGCGGGCGCGATGTCGAGCGGAGCGGGCGCCGACGACGACGCCGCGCGCATGAGGCCGGGCAGCGCGCGAAGCTCGATCGCGTCGGCGCCCGCCAGCGCACCGGCGAACGCGAACTGGCGGTTGCCGGAAAGCGCCCCGTGCTCGACGAGGATCGCCGCGAGCGCCTCCGGCGCGTCGATCACCGCGTCGAGTTGGTGCTCCGCGCCGTCGTCGGAGGCCGCGACGACGAGGATCGGCAGCGCGAAGAGCACCGGCGCGATCGCCTCGCCGCGCGCGCGTTCGACTTCGGTGACGATCGCGCGCCACAGGTGCCGGTGGATCGCCGCCGACGGGGCCGACGCCAACAGAAGGTCGAGTCGGTCGCCGTCGCCCGCATCGAGGATCGCGTCGAGCCGCGCGGCGATCTCGGCATCGCGGGCCGCCGCGACGGCCCCGGTCTCGGCGCCGAGGCTCGCGTCCGCGAGTTCGTGCAGCGCGCGCGCGTCCGCGCTCGCCGCGTCGGGCGACGGATACACGCGGGGATCGGAGATCATCGACGGGGCCGGTCGGCGGGAAGCCGCGCATTGTCCCATGCATGGAGCGCGCGGTTCGGCGCCGGCGGAAACGAATCGGCGCCGCCAAGCACCGTCACACGAAGCAGAACGGCCCGTTGCCGAGCGAGGCCGGAGCGAACGCCACGCGCCACAGCCCGGCGAGCGCGAAGGCGCCGACGAGCGCACCCGCGCTCCAGCGCAGCCACCGCGCCTGCAGCCATCGCTTCGCGCGCATGAGCAGGTACGAGGCGAAGAGGAGGTTCGGCAGCGTGCCCAATCCGAACGCCAGCATGATCGTCGCGCCCTGCCACGCGCCGCCGGACAGGAGCGCGATCGGCAGCACGCCGTAGACGAGCGCGCAGGGCGTGAGGCCCCACAGGGCGCCGAGCGCGACGCGCGCGCCCCAACCGTTGCCGCGCAACGCCGGAGCCGCGGCCGGTGCGACCGACGCGTAGAGCTTGAGTCCGAGCGCCTCGAGCGCCGCGGGCGCGGTGCGCCCGCGTGCGATCCCGATCGCGAGCATCAGCAGCGCGAGGTTCGCCACCGCGTAGAGGCCGCGCTGCCACGGCGCGAACGACGCGGCGAAGGCGACGCCGCCCGCCGCCCCGGCGAGCGCGCCCAGCGCGGTGTAGGTCGCGATGCGTGCGGCATGGGCCAGCGCGAGTCCGGCCATGAGTTCGCGCCGCGGCAGGAGCACCGACGTGCCGCCGCCCTGCGCGAGGGTGATGTACGCCCCGCACATCGCGAGGCAATGGAAGGCGCCGAGCGCGCCGGCGAGCCATGCGGCGACGATCGCCGAATGCGGCATCGCGCGCTACGCCGGGGACGCCGGGGGCGCGTTTGGTACCATCGTCGGCTGGCATCCGTCCCCGAGCAGCACCCCGCCATGCCCGCACGCTCCCCGCGTCCCGCACCGCCCGCGACACCCGCCACGACCGGCGCGCCCGCGGAGGTCATCTCGATCCTCGCGCTGAAGGCGCATTGCTCGACCTGCTCGCTGCGCGAGTTGTGCCTGCCGGTGGGTCTCGATGCGAACGACATGAAACTCGTCGACGCGACGGTGCGCCGCCGCACGCGCCTGCGCAAGGGCGAGACGCTCTACCGCGCCGGGCAGCCGTTCTCGGCGCTCTACGCGATCCGTCTCGGCACGCTCAAGACCACCGTGCTGTCGGAGGACGGTCGCAACCAGGTCGCGGGCTACCACCTGCAGGGCGATCTCGTCGGCCTCGACGGGCTCGGCACCGAGCGCCACGGTTGCGAAGCGGTCGCGCTCGAGGACAGCGAGGTGTGCGCGATCCCGTTCGGCGAACTCGAGGAGCTCGCGCGCTCGGTCCCGGCGCTGCAGCGGAACCTCCACCAACTCCTCGCGCGCGAGATCTCGCGCGACCACGGCGTGATGCTCGTGCTCGGCAGCATGCGCGCCGAGGAGCGCCTCGCGAGCTTCCTCCTCAACCTCTCGCGGCGCTACCAGTTGCGCGGCTACTCGTCGACCGAGTTCGTGCTGCGCATGACGCGCGAGGAGATCGGCAGCTACCTCGGCCTCAAGCTCGAAACGGTGAGCCGGCTGTTCTCGCGCTTCCAGGACGAGGGACTCCTCGAGGTCGGCGGCAGGACGGTGAAGATCCTCGACCTCGACGCGCTGCGCAAGCTCGTGGGGCACCGGGAATAGCAACGGTCATCGCGGACCGGGCGCGGTGCCGGACGCCGCGCGACGGTCGAACGGGGAGCGCTCGAGGAACACCGTGAGCGCGGACGACGCCGCGCCGAGCGCCCAGAACGCGAAGAAGCCGATCGTGTAGACCGCCGGCCGGGAGAGACCGACCGGCGCGCCCTGCACCATCAGGTCGGCGGGATCGAATACCGAGAAGAACGCGAACTCCGCCGCGCCGGCGACGAGGAACGCCGGCCACAGCACCCACATGATCCGGTGCGCGAAGTCGCTGTCGAGTTTCATCGTCGTCCCTCCAGACTATCGCGCGCGCAGCTTCAGGCCGGCGAGGGGCGCGCTCCCCTCGACGCCCGGCAGCCGCCAGGTGTCGGTCTCCACGATCACGAGCCAGCGCCCGGCGTCGACCGGCGGCAGGCGGCCCTCGTAGCGCGCGCCTGCCGCGCGCACGAGCATCGCGGCGCGGTCCTCGCCCTCGCGCGTCGGATGCGCGAGCCGCAACCGCAGCGCGGCCGGACGCGCCGCCGCGTTCGCCTCGCCGCCGTCGAGCACCACGACAGCGCGACCATCGGCGGCGACGTCGACCGTCGCCGACACGCCGAGCGCCGCCGCGCGCTCGACGCGTTCGAGCACCTGGTTGATCGCGAGGCCGCGCTTGTAGTAGTCGTCGGCGACGAGTCCGTCGTCGGTGCGGATGGCGATCACCAGCGTCGCGATGCCGGCGATCACGGCGATCGCGGGACCGAGGATCAGGAGCCAGGGCCAGCGGTCGCGATACCAGGGCACCGCGAGGGTCGGGGGCGGGGTCGCCATGGGGCGGAGGGGCGCGTCGTTACAGCCGCGGCAGGATGAAGGTGGAGCGCTCGTCGCGCTTCAGCCCGGCCTCGTCGACCGACGCGATCTCGATCTCGATCTTGTGCGTGCCGGGCTCCGCCGCGTCGGCGGCCGTCCGCAGGCGCAGCGGGACGTTGCGGACCCCCGAAGCGTCCACTTCGACCGGCTGCTCGACGCCGACGACCTCGAGGCCCGGCAGCCCGCGCGCCCGGATCTCGAAGCGGTGCGGCGTCTCCGAGGTGTTCATGATGTGCAGGCGGTAGACGTTCTCGATGACGCCCGGCGCGGCTTCCCGCGCGAGCGCGCCGCGGTCGCGCAGCACGTCGACCTTGAGCGGGTTGCGCAACGCGAGCGAACCCAACGCGGCGGCCGAGATGGCGATGAACAGCGCCGAATAGGCCAGCGTGCGCGGACGGAACACGCGGCGCCACATCTCGCGTGCGCCGTAGCCTCCGGCGAGCGAGTTCTCCGAAGCGTAGCGGATGAGCCCCCGGGCATACCCCATCTTGTCCATCACCTGGTCGCAGCCGTCGATGCAGGCGGCGCAGCCGATGCACTCCATCTGCAATCCGTTGCGGATGTCGATGCCGGTCGGGCAGACCTGCACGCAGATCTCGCAGTCGACGCAGTCGCCTAGGCCCTTCTCGCGCGGATCGGTCTTCTTCGACCGCGGGCCGCGCGGCTCGCCGCGGCCGGGGTCATAGGCGATGATCATCGTGTCGCGGTCGAACATCACGCCCTGGAAGCGCGCGTACGGGCACATGTAGGTGCACACCTGCTCGCGCATCCAGCCCGCGTTGCCGTAGGTCGCGAACGCGTAGAACAGGATCCAGAACGTCTCCCAGGGGCCGAGATCGAAAGCCAGCACGCGCAGGCCGAGTTCGCGGATCGGCGTGAAGTAGCCGACGAACGTGTAGCCGGTCCACAGCGCGATCGCGATCCATGCGGTGTGCTTCAGCGTCTTCTTGACCCCCTTGTCGAGCGTGAGCGGCCGCCCGTCGAGGCGCATGCGCGCGACGCGATCGCCCTCGATCCTGCGCTCCACCCACAGGAAGATCTCGGTGTAGACGGTCTGCGGGCACGCGTAGCCGCACCACAGCCGGCCGGCGATCGCGGTGAACAGGAACAGCGCGAACGCGGACAGGATCAGGAGCACCGCGAGGTAGATCACGTCCTGCGGCCAGAAGACCAGGCCGAAGATCGTGAACTTGCGCGCGGCGAGGTCGAACAGCACCGCCTGCCGGCCGTTCCAGGAGAACCACGGCAGCCCGTAGTACACGATCTGCGTCGCCCAGACCAGCGCCCAGCGCCAGCCCGCGAACCAGCCGTGCACCGCACGCGGATAGACCTTGCGGCGGATCTCGTAGAGCGCGCCCTCGTCGGGCGCGGCCGGCGCGGGAACGATCGGGATCGTCTTCCTCGTGTCCACGTCCATCGCTTCGATGCGCGGCGGCGCACCGGCGGCGGCCGTGCGCGGGAGGGTTCCGCGCGAACCCGACGCCGGGGAACCGCGCTACTTGTTCGACAGCCCCCAGACGTAGGCGGCGGCGAGCCGGATGCGCGCATCGCCGAGAACGTCCTGGAACGCCGGCATCGCGAGCGTGCCCGGCGAGACGTTGACGTTGCGGCCCTTGTTGATGCCCTCGAGGATCGCCGCCTCGGAACTGCCGTAGAGCCAGATGCCGTCGGTCAGGTTCGGCGCACCGACCGCCTGGTTGCCCTTGCCGTCCGCGCCGTGGCAGGCGGCGCAGTTCTGCACGAAGAGCGGCTTGCCGAGCTGGGCGCGCAGGGAATCGTGCGGCAGACCGGAGAGCGAGCGCACGAACGCCGCGACGTCCTTCGTCCCCTGCTCGCCCAGCGCCGCGCCGAGCGGCGGCATGACGCCGAGCCGGCCGTGGGTGATCGTCTCGACGATCTTGTCGGGCGTCCCGCCGTAGAGCCAGTCGCCGTCGCGCAGGTTCGGGAAGCCGCGCGAGCCCCCGGCGTCCGAGCCGTGGCACTGCGCGCAGTTGTTGAGGAACAGGCGCTCGCCCATCGCGCGTCCTTCCGGATCGGCGGCGATCTTCTCGATCGGCATCGCCGCGAAGCGGTCGAGGAGCGGCTTCACGCGTGCCTCCGCATCGGCGCGTTCGCGCTGGTACTGGCCGGTCGACGTCCAGCCGAGCACGCCGGGAAAGGTTCCGAGCCCCGGATAGAGCACCACGTAGACGATCGCGAAGACGATGGTGATCCAGAACAGGTTGCTCCACCACTTCGGCAGCGGGTTGTTGTACTCGGCGAGGTCCTCGTCCCAGACGTGTCCGGTCGTGCCGACACCCTGCCCGTCGGGCTTGCGCGGCACGCCCTTGCCGGTCGAGAAGAGGAGCCAGGCGCAGAAGGCGATCCCGCCCAGCGTGAAGGCGATCACCCACAGGCTCCAGAAACCGGACGTGAAATCGCTCATCGCGAAGCTCCCTGCGTGGCGCGGTTCGCGGGGGCGTCGAGCGGACCGCCGTCGTCCGGCAGCGCGAACGGCGCGTTGGCCGCGTCCTCGAACTCGCGCTTGCGCCGCCGGCTGTACGCCCAGGCGACGATCGCGACGAAGGTCGAGAACGAGAGCACGGTCGCCGCGCTGCCCAGCACCGAGGTGATGTCCATCGCTACCTCGCGTTCTTCATCGTGATGCCGAGGTTCTGCAGGTACGCGACGACCGCGTCCTCCTCGGTCCTGCCGGCGAGTTCGCCCGCCGCCTTGGCGATGTCCTCGTCGGTGTAGGGCACGCCGAGCGTCCGCAGCGCGCGGAACTTGGCCTCGATGTCGCCGGCGTACGCGGGCGTCTTCGCGAGCCACGGGTAGGCCGGCATGTTCGACTCGGGCACCACGTTGCGCGGATTCTGCAGGTGGACGCGGTGCCATTCGTCGGAGTAGCGCCCGCCGACGCGGTTGAGGTCGGGGCCGGTGCGCTTGCTGCCCCACAGGAACGGGTGGTCGTAGACGAACTCGCCCGCCACCGAGTAGTGGCCGTAGCGCTCGGTCTCCGCGCGGAACGGCCGCACCATCTGCGAATGGCAGTTGTTGCAGCCCTCGCGGATGTAGATGTCGCGGCCGGTGAGTTCGAGCGCCGAATAGGGCTTGAGCCCGGCGACCGGTTCGGTGGTCGACTTCTGGAAGTACAGCGGGACGATCTGCGCGAGCCCGCCTGCGCTCACCGTGAGGACGGTGAGCACGATCATCCACGTGAGGTTGCGCTCGATCGTCTCGTGCGTGAAGGCCATGGCGTCGTCCCCGTCAGGCGTGCGAGGGCGCGAGGGCGGGAATCGGCGCCTCGACCGCGCTCGCCCCGCGCACCGTGCGCCAGGTGTTGTACGCCATCACGACCATGCCGGCGAGGAACAGGAGGCCGCCGACCAGCCGGATCGCGTAGAACGGGTAGGTCGCCTTGACGCTCTCGACGAACGCGTAGGTCAGCGTGCCGTCCGGGTTGGTCGCGCGCCACATGAGGCCCTGCATCACGCCGGCGATCCACATCGCGGCGATGTAGAGCACCACGCCCAGCGTCGCGACCCAGAAGTGCGCGGTGATGAGCCGCGTCGACCACATGGCGGTCTTGCCGAACATCCGCGGGATCACGTAGTAGATCGAGCCGATCGAGATGAACGCCACCCAGCCGAGCGCGCCCGAGTGGACGTGCCCGATCGTCCAGTCGGTGTAGTGCGAGAGCGCGTTGACCGTCTTGATCGACATCATCGGGCCCTCGAACGTGCTCATCCCGTAGAACGACAGCGACACGATCAGGAACTTGAGGATCGGATCGTCGCGCAGCTTGTGCCACGCGCCCGACAGCGTCATGATCCCGTTGATCATTCCGCCCCACGACGGCGCGAGCAGGATCAGCGAGAAGATCATCCCGAGCGACTGCGTCCAGTCCGGCAGCGCCGTGTAGTGCAGGTGGTGCGGGCCCGCCCACATGTAGGTGAAGATCAGCGCCCAGAAGTGGACGACGGAGAGCCGGTAGCTGTAGATCGGCCGTCCCGCCTGCTTGGGCACGAAGTAGTACATCATCCCGAGGAAGCCCGCGGTGAGGAAGAAGCCCACCGCGTTGTGGCCGTACCACCACTGCACCATCGCGTCCTGCACGCCCGCGTAGGCCGAGTAGGACTTGGTCAGCGTGACCGGGATCTCGGCGCTGTTCACGATGTGCAGGAGCGCGATCGTCAGGATGTAGCCGCCGTAGAACCAGTTGGCGACGTAGATGTGAGGCGTGCGGCGCTTCGCGATGGTTCCGAAGAACACCACGGCGTAGGCCACCCAGACCGCGGTGATCAGGAGGTCGATCGGCCACTCGAGTTCGGCGTACTCCTTCGACGTGTTCATCCCCAGCGGCAGCGTGATCGCCGCGAGGACGATCACCGCGGTCCAGCCCCAGAAGGTGAACGCCGCGAGGCCGTCGGAGAACAGGCGCACCTGGCAGGTGCGCTGCACGACGTAGTACGAGGTCGCGAAGAGCGCGGAGCCCCCGAACGCGAAGATCACCGCGTTGGTGTGCAGCGGACGTAGCCGTCCGTAGGACAGCCACGGGATGCCGAACGTGAGGTCGGGCCACAGAAGCTGGGCCGCGATCACCACGCCCACGAGCATGCCGACGATGCCCCAGACGACCGTCATGATCGCGAACTGGCGCACCACCCGGTAGTTGAACGTCGCTTCGTTGCCCATCGCCCCCCCGCGTCAACGGGTCATCGTGGAAGTCGCCGGGCGGCCGCGGAAATCCCCGCCTTCGCGTCCGCCGTGGTGTGCATGTTACGCGCAGCCGGCGCGGTCGGGTTGACCGCGGTCAACCCGGCGTCCGGATCCGGCGCCGATCCCTCCGACGCGCTCGCGCCGTCGTCGTCCGCGAGAATGCGGTGCGCCGGGCCCTCGAGATCGTCGTACTGCCCGCTCTTCACGCTCCACGCGAAGACGACGCCGATCAGGGCGACCAGCACGAGCGACATCGGCACGAGCAGGATCAGGATGTCCATCGGCGACGCAGGGAGGGCAGGCGCGCGAGCCGCGCGGCGTTGCCGACCACGACGAGCGAACTCGCCGACATGCCGACGGCGGCCACGAGCGGCGTGACCAGCCCGAAGGCGGCGGCCGGAATCGCGACCGCATTGTAGAGCGCGGCCCAGCCGAGATTCCGGCGCACGACCGCCCGCGTGCGCCGCGCTTGCGCGATCGCGTCCGCGATGCGCTCGAGGCCGCCCGCGAGAATCACGACGTCGGAGGCGAGCTGCGCGACCGGCGTCGCCTGCGCGAGCGAGATCGAGACCTGCGCCTGCGCGAGCGGCGGCGCGTCGTTGACTCCGTCGCCGACCATCGCGACCACCGCGCCGTCGCGCTGCAACTCCGCGATCGCGCGCCGCTTGTCCTCGGGCGACCGGTCGCCCCGTGCATCGGCGATTCCGGCGGCGGACGCGAACGCCGCCGCCGCGCTCTCGCGATCGCCGGAGAGGACCGACACCTCGACGTCCATCGCCGCGAGCCTCGCGACCATCGCCTCCGCGCCGTGGCGCAGGACGTCGCCCAGCGCGAAGAGCGCGATGAACCCGCGTTCGCCGCCGAGCGCCACGACGCTCGCGCGCGCGTCGACCGCACGTGCGAACGCTTCGAAGTCCGCGGGGGCCGCGCCCGCGATCGCCGCGACGAAGTCGGTGCGGCCGACACGCAGGCGTTCGCCCGCGACGACGCCCTCCACGCCCATGCCCGGCGTGTGCGCGAGCCCTTCGACGGCCGGCGCATCCGATGCGTCCGCCGCTCCGGCGTGCGCCGCCGCCAGCGCGCGCGCAACCGGATGCTCGGAGCGGGCTTCGAGCGCCGCGGCCAACGCCAGGACGTCGTTCCGGGTGCGGCCGGCCGCGATGCGAAGGTCCGCGAGCCGGACCGTGCCCTCGGTGAGCGTGCCGGTCTTGTCGAGCACCACGTGCGTGACGCGCGCGAGCGCCTCGAGCGCGTCGGGCCGCGCCAGCACGATGCCGCGGCGTCCCAGCGCGCCCGCCGACGCCGCGATGGCGGACGGCGTGGCGAGCGACAGCGCGCAGGGACACGACACGACGAAGAGCGCGAAGGTCACCGGCAGCGCGCGCGACGGATCGATCGCGAGCCAGGCGAGCGCGCTCGCCGCGGCGGTCGCGAGGAGCCCGGCGACGAATCCCGCCGCGACCCGGTCGGCGAGGCGCGCGATGCGCGGGCGGGCCGACGCCGCGCGATCGGCGAGTCGCATGACGGACGCGAGTTCGGTACCTTCGCCCGCCGCGCTCACGCGCACGACGAGCGGACGGTCGCGCGCCACCGCGCCGGCGAGCACGCGGTCGCCGGCGGCGCGCGGCCGCGGCCAGCTCTCGCCGGTCAGCATCGCCTCCTCGACCAGCGCTTCTCCGTCGACCACGCTGCCGTCGGCCGGGATCGTCGCGCCGGCGCGCACCAGCACGACGTCGCCCGGGGCGAGCCTCGCCGCATCGACGGTCGAGGTTCCGCGCGCGGGCCAGGCCTCGAAACGCTCGGCGACGCGCGGCAGCGCGCGTGCCGTGCGCTCGATCGCCTCGCCCGCCCGGTGGCGGACCGCGAGTTCGACCAGCCGCGCGACGAGCAGCAGCGCGATGAACATCGTGACCGAGTCGTAGTACACCGGCCCGCCCGCGCCCAGCGTCGACCACGCGCTCGCGATGAACGCCCCGCCGACGCCGAGCGCCACCGGCACGTCCATGCCGAGGCGGCGATGCGAGAGGTCGCGCCACGCCCCGGCGAAGAACGGCCACCCGGCGTAGAACACCGCCGGGATCGTCACGACGAGGCTCGCCCAGTCGAGGAGCCGCTGGTGCTCCGGCGCGATCGCCGTGTCGGAGACGTAGCCGGGCACCGCGAACATCATCACCTGCATCATCGCGAGGAGCCCGATGCCGGCGCGCGTGACGAGCGTGCGCCGTTCGGCGCGCGCGAGGGCCTCGCGCCGCGAGGGGTCGTAGGGGTGCGCGCGATAGCCGATCCGCGCGATCGCCGCGACCAGCCGGTCGAGGTTCGTCTCCCGGCCGCGCCAGGCGACATGGAGTCGGTGCGTCGCGAAATTGACGCCGGCCTGCACGACGCCCGGTTCGCGCGCGAGCCAGGATTCGAGGAGCCACACGCAGGCGCCGCAGGTGAGTCCGTCGACGAGGAGCGACGCCTCGCGCCGCTCGCCGTCGAGTTCGCGCACGAGGCCCGCGCCGCGGGCGCCCGCATTCCAGATGTGCCCGGACTCGACGTCCCGCGACGCGGGCGGCGTTCCGGTGCGCGTGGCGTAGTAGCGTTCGAGTCCGGCGCCCTCGATGGTTCGCGCGACCGCGAGGCAGCCGGCGCAGCAGAACGCGCGGTCGGCGCCCGCGACGCGCCCGCGCCGGGACGAACCGCGGGGCACCGGTTCGCCGCAGTGCCAGCACGCGGAGGAGGTCTCGCTCCCGTCGCGCGCTCGCGCACCGGCCGCGTGTTCGTTCGGCATGTCCCGATTCTCGGCCGGCGGAGCATCCCCGGCAAGTCGAACGGACGCCGCACGTTCGCGCCACGGACACCCCGGTTGACCTTGGTCAAGGACCGGGGCATCGTGCAGGCTCAATCTTGACCGCTCACTGAACGGGAGTCGCCATGTACAAGCACCTGCTCGTCGCCACCGACGGAACGCGCCTGTCGACCAAGGCGGTCATGCACGCGATCAGCCTCGCGAAACGGCTCGGCGCGAAGCTGACCGCGTTCTATGCCGCACCCGACTATCCGATCCCGATGTACGCCGACGGCATCGTCTACGAGCCGGTGTCGAAGAAGGACTACGCGGCGGCGGTCGGCAAGGAAGCCGAGCGGATCCTCGCCGGCGCGGCGGCGAAGGCGAAGGCCGCGGGCGTCAGCTGCGCGACGGTCCATTCGATCGCGCCCGCCCCCTGGGAAGCGATCCTCGCCGCCGCGAAGAAGCAGAAGTGCGACGCGATCGTGATGGCCTCGCACGGACGTCGCGGCGTGTCCGCGCTGCTGCTCGGCTCGGAGACGCAGAAGGTGCTGACGCACAGCAAGCTGCCGGTGATCGTCATCCGGTAGTCCTTCGTCGGGCGCGGCGCCGCGGAGCCCCGCCTCCGCTTCGGCGCATGGGGGACGCGCCGCGCCCCACGGGCGGTGCGCGCGAAACTGCGCTAAAATCAAGGCTTTGCATTGACAAAGCCCGCCGATGCGCGTCTCGAAGTTCTACCTCAACACGCTGAAGGAAGCCCCCGCCGAGGCCGAGGTCACGAGCCAGAAGCTGATGCTGCGCTCGGGGATGATCAAGAAGGTTTCCTCGGGCATCTACAGCTGGCTGCCGCTCGGCCTCATCACGCTGCGCAAGACCGAGGCGATCGTGCGCGAGGAGATGAACCGCGCGGGCGCGCTCGAATGCTACCTGCCGCACGTCATCCCCGCCGAGCTGTGGCAGGAAACCGGCCGCTGGGACAAGTTCGGCCCGCAGCTCCTCAAGATCCGCGACCGGCACGAGCGCGACTTCCTGTTCGGCCCGACGCACGAGGAACCGATCACCGACGTCATCCGCAAGGACGTGCGGAGCTACCGCCAGCTCCCGGTCAACCTCTACCAGATCCAGGTGAAGTTCCGCGACGAGATCCGCCCGCGCTTCGGCGTGATGCGCGGCCGCGAGTTCCTGATGAAGGACGCGTACTCGTTCGACGCGGACCGCGACGGATTGATGACGAGCTACCGCGCGATGTACGACGCGTACGCGCGCATCTTCACGCGGCTGGGACTCAGGTTCCGCGCGGTGGAGGCCGACACCGGCGCGATCGGCGGTTTCGCCTCGCACGAGTTCCAGGTGCTCGCCGAGTCGGGCGAGGACGCGATCGCCTGGTGCCCGGCCTCCGACTACGCCGCGAACGTCGAGCAGGCCGAGGCGCTCGCCCCCGCCCGCGCGCGGCCCGCGCCCGTGGGCACGATGCGCAAGGTTCCGACGCCGACGCAAGAGACCTGCGAGGACGTCACCGCGCTCCTGGGATTGCCTCTGGCGCGCAGCGTGAAATGCCTGATGGTCGTGGCCGGCGAGCGCGTCCACATGCTGCTCGTGCGCGGCGACCACATGGGCAACGAGGTCAAGATCGGCAAGGTCGAAGGCCTCGCCGGCTGGCGCTGGGCGAGCGAATCCGAGATCGTCGAGGCGATGGGCTGTCGTCCCGGCTTCCTCGGCCCGGTGGGGCTTCCGTCCGGCGTGCCGCTCGTCGTCGACCGGACGGTGGCGGCGATGGGCGACTTCGTGTGCGGCGCGAACGAGGCGGGATTCCACCTCGCGGACGTCAACTTCGGGCGCGACTGCCGCGAGCCCGATCTCGTCGCGGACCTTCGCAACGTCGTCGCCGGCGACCCCTCCCCCGACGGCAAGGGGCTGCTCGAGATCCTGCGCGGCATCGAGGTCGGCCACGTGTTCGCGCTCGGCACGCGCTACTCGAAGGACATGGGCGCGACCTACCTCGACGCGGCGGGGCAGTCGCACCCGATCGAGATGGGCTGCTACGGCATCGGCGTGACCCGGGTCGTGGCCGCGGCCATCGAGCAGAACCACGACGACAAGGGCATCGCGTGGCCGGGAGCGATGGCCCCGTTCGCGGTGGCGATCGCCCCGATCGGGTACGACCGCAGCCCGGCCGTGCGGGAACTCGCCGACCGGTTGCATGACCAACTGACGGCCGAGGGGATCGAGGTCCTGCTGGACGACCGGGGCGAGCGTCCTGGCGTGATGTTTGCAGACCTCGAGCTGATCGGGATTCCCCACCGCATCACCATCGGCGACCGCGGGCTCAAGGAGGGCCGGGTCGAGTACCAGGGCCGGCGCGACGCGGCGCCGGTGTCCGTGCCGGTGGGCGAGATCGCGGCCTACGTGAAGGACAGGCTCGAGCATTGACATGATTCGGCGGATGCATCGTTGCGTTGCCTGCGCGCTCGTCGCGCTGGCGGCGTTCGTGCCGCTGGCCGCGCACGCCGGGGCGCAGGCCGAGGAGGCGCTCGCGCCCTCGGTCGCGACCGTCCTGTCGCGCGCGATCTCCGATCGGCCGGTGCCCGCGGACTGGGGCGAGCGGCCCGATGCGAAGGCCTGGATCGACGACATGTCGAAGCGCCTCGCCGCGCGCGTGCCAAACGACGACGAGCGCCGCGAACTCCTGCGCACCGTCCACTACGAGGCGGTGCGCGCCGGGGTCGACCCGCAACTCGTCCTCGGCGTCATCCACCACGAGAGCGGCTTCAAGAAATACGCGGTTTCGATCGCCGACGCGCGCGGCTACATGCAAGTGATGCCGTTCTGGACCCGCCTCATCGGCAGCCCGGGACACAACCTGTTCCACCTGCGCACCAACCTCCGCTACGGCTGCGTGATCCTGCGCCACTACATCGACCGCGAAGGCGGCGACCTGTACCGCGCGCTCGGCCGCTACAACGGCAGTCTCGGCAAGCCCGAGTATCCCGGCGCGGTGCTGGCCGCGATGCAGCGCTATTCCGCCGCAGCGGCGCCGGTCACGCTCGGCGCGAGCGTCGCGATTCCCACGCTGCGGTGACGAGCGCGAACCGGCCGCAGGTCGGGCGCTTCGCCCCTTCCCCCACCGGAGCGCTGCACTTCGGATCGCTCGTGGCCGCGCTGGCGAGCCGTTGCGACGCGCGCGCCGCCGGCGGACGCTGGCTCGTGCGCGTCGACGACCTCGACGAACCCCGCTCCGTTGCGGGCGCGGAAGCCGACATCCTCGCCACGCTCGCGCGCTACGGTTTCGCCGCCGACGGCCCGGTCGTGCGCCAGTCCGCGCGCCGCGCGCACCACGATGCCGCGCTCGCGCGCCTCGCGGCGGACGGCCGCCTGTTCGAGTGCGCCTGCACGCGGCGCGAACTCGAGGATGCGCCGATGTCCGCGACCGGCGAGCGCATCTATCCGGGCACCTGCCGCGGCGGCGTGCCGGCCGACCGCGCCGCGCGTGCGCAACGCGCGCTGCGGATGCGCGTCGCCGGCGCGACGATCGCGTTCCACGACCGCCTGCAGGGCGAGCGGGCGCAGGACCTCGCGCGCGAGGTGGGCGACTTCGTCGTGCGCCGCGCGGACGGCGTCGCGGCCTACCAGCTCGCGGTGGTCGTCGACGACGATGCGCAGGGCGTCACCTCGGTCGTGCGCGGTGCGGACCTCCTCGCCTCGACGCCGCGCCAGATCCATCTGCAGCGCGCGCTCGGCATCGCGTCCCCCGCCTACCTGCACGTGCCGGTCGCGATCGACGCGTCGGGCGACAAGCTCTCGAAGCAGACCGGTGCGCGCGCCCTGCCCGACGATCCGCTTCCCGCGCTCGTCGAGGCCTGGCGGTTCCTCGACCAGATCCCGATGGCGCCGCGCACCGTCGGCGAGTTCTGGGAGCGGGCCATCGCCGCATGGTCCCCGGCCCGGCTGCCGCCGACCGCGATGCTGCCGGCGCCGCGATCGGCGTACCGGCTATAATTCCGTCCCCGCCGTGTTCCGGGCGCGCGTGCGCGCGACCGCCGTATTCCCCGCATGACCACCCTCGTCGCCGTGCGCAAGCACGATGAAATCGTCATCGCCGCCGACTCGCTCACGACCTTCGGCGACCTCAAGCTCGCCGCGCCGTTCGACCGCAGTCCCGAGAAGATCGTCCGCTACCGCGACACGTACCTCGGCCTGTGCGGCTCGGCCGCGCACCAGCTCGTGTTCGAGAGCCTGCTCGCCTCCCGCGAGGACCTCGACTTCACCGGACGCATCGCCATCTTCGACACGCTGCGCAAGCTCCATCCGGTGCTGAAGGACCAGCACTTCCTCAACCCCAAGGAGGAGGACGACGACCCCTACGAGTCCACGCAGATCACCGCACTCATCGCCAACGGGCACGGCATCTTCGGCGTCTACTCGATGCGCGAGGTGTTCGAGTACACGCGGTTCTGGGCGGTCGGCTCCGGCCGCGAGTTCGCGCTGGGCGCGATGCACGCGCTCTACCCGCGCCTCAAGACCGCCGAGGCGGTCGCGCGCGCCGGCATCGAAGCGGGCGCGACCTTCGACCGGAACTCGTCGCTGCCGCTGTCGCTCCACGTGGTGAAGGCGCGCGGCGGATGACGGTCGACGCGCTCCTCCCGTTCGTGCTCGAGGACGCCGCCGTGCGCGGCGCCTGCGTGCGCATGGACGAGGCCGCGCGCGCCGCGCTCGCCTCGCACGACTACCCGCCCGCGCTCGCGCGCGTGCTCTCCGAGCTGCTGGCGGCCGCGACGCTGCTCGCCGCGAGCCTCAAGTTCCGCGGCGCACTCACCATCCAGCTCGCCGGCCCCGGCCCGGTACGGCTCGCCGTCGTCGAATGCGACCACACGCTCTCGTGTCGCGCGACCGCGCAGTGGGATCGTGCGGCCTTCGACCGCCTGCCGGCGGACGCGACGCTCGCCGCGCTCGCCGGCGACGCGAACAGCGCACGCCTCGTCATCAGCCTGGACCCCGAGGATGGGCCGATCTACCAGGGCATCGTCGCGATCGAGGCCGGTTCGGTCGCCTCGCTCGTCGAGCACTACCTCGCGACGTCCGAGCAGATCGTGAGCCGCCTCGCCATCGTGACGGGCGAACACAGTGTGGCCGGGATGCTGGTCCAGCGTCTGCCTGGCGCGAGCGACACCGACCGCGTCGCGTGGGTCGAAGCGTCCGAGGCGCTCGCCGCGCGCGCGACCGACGCGCTCGTGACGGCGGACGATCCGCGCACGGCGCTCGCGGCGACGTTCGCCGAACGCGACCTGCGCGTGTTCGCCGCGCGCACGCCTCGTTTCGGGTGCCGCTGCTCGGAGGCGCGCGTCGACCAGGCGCTGCGCATCGCGGGACGGGACGAAGTCGAGGCTGCGATCCGCGACGGCGGGCAGGTCGAGGTCGTCTGCGAGTATTGCGGCAGGCGCTACGCCTACGGACCGGAACGTGCGCGGGCACTGTTCGACCCCGGGGCGTCCCCCACGCGGCATTGATCGTCATGCCCCAGGCACGATCCGACGCGATGGGGGCCGCGCAGAGGGTCCGCCTCGATCGCTGGCTCTTCGCCGTGCGGTTCTACAAGACGCGCGAACTCGCATGCGCCGCGGTCGACGCGGGGCAGGTGCGCGTCGGCGGCGAACGCGTCAAGCCCGCCCGCGCGATCAGGGTCGGCGACGTCGTCACCGTGCGGCGCGACGGTCTCGTGTGGGAAGCCCGGGTACTCCTGACGCTCGATCGGCGCGTCGGCGCCGCCGAAGCCGCGAAGGCGTGGTGCGAGGACGCCGCGGTGACCGCCGCCCGTGAAGCGGCGATCGCGCAACGTCGAGCGCTCGCGCCGCAGCGCTTCCCCGGCCGGCCGACCAAGCGCGATCGGCGCGCGCTCGACGACTTCCTGAACGAGGACTGATTCAGTTGTCGGTTGTCAGTTGTCAGTTGACAGACGCGGCGGTGTTTCCGGTGGCGGCGCATGAAGCGCCGGGACGGGCAGCGCCCAGGCTGAACCGGAAGCGACCGCGCGCTGCGCGGACGATGCCGCAATCACTGGCGCTCTTGCTTGCCTTCGTCGGGTTCCGGGTCCGCGGCCGGGGGACGCGGCAGGAGCCGCATCGCGATCAGGAGCGCGACGCCCGCGAGCCCCGCGCCCGAGACGATCGTCATGCCGCCGGTGAACGCGAGGACGGGCGCGAGCGCGAGCGCGCCACCGAGCAGCGTGATGCCCGCCACGCCCAAGAGTCGCCGCAATGCGACGAGGGTCACGATGCCGTCACGGAGCAGGCGGCCGGCCGCGCACCGCGACGGCGCGACTCAGCAGAGGTTGACGTTGGCCAGATCGAGGAAGAGTTCCGGCTGGCGATATCCCTGCCAGAGCAGCCACGCGATCACGCCGGCGGCGAGGATGCCCGCGAGGTGCAGGGCGGCGCGCGACAGCCGCGCACGCGCTGTCGACGCAGGAACGAAGGCATCCGGAAGCGCCATCGTTCCATTCTACGCCCGGCGCGGGGCAGGCGCGCCCCGCCGCCTGTCGCGCCGTCAGGCGCTCTTCGGCTCCACGCCGTCGACGCCGACGAGCGAGACCGGTTTCGCCGGCAGCACGTTCATTTCGCGGATCGCCGTCATCACCGTGTCGAAGTCGACCGCAGTACGAACGTCGGGAATCGGCTTCGCGAGCAGGTTGACGGCGCGGCCGCTGACCACGAGCGGCATCCCCGCCGGCATCGCCTGGCGCAGGCTGCGGATCTCCTGCCCGGCGATCTTGCCCGAGATGCCCCGGTCGAACAGCAGCACCACCGCCGCGACATTGTAGGCCGACGCGGCTCCCGCGATCTCCTGGCCCGGGACGCCGGCGCCGAGCGTCATGCAGTTCACCCCGTCGGTGAACAGCAAGAGTTCGAGGATCGCGAGTCCGAGCTGGTTGGGGTCGTTGGGCGGCGTGGCGAGCAGCACGAGCTTCGCGTCGCGGGTCGGGCGCACCAGACGGGTGACGTCGCGCAGCAGGCGCTGCGCCATGTCGGCGAAGCGCAGCTCCTGGAAGATCTGCATCTCGCCGCGCACCACGCGCTCGTGGACCGCCTCGTTCAGCGGGATCAGCGTCTTCTCGAGGAAGCGCCGCAGGCCCTGCCCGACCAGGAGCTTCGACAGGTGGTTCTGCATTTCGCCGGTGCGGTGCTGCGCGAGCAGCTTCACGGCGGTCTCGATCTCGGAGGGCAGCGGGGCCGGTTCGTCGACCGCGAGCCCCAGCATCGAGTTGAGCGCGGTGTCCGACAGCGGTACCACCGCGCCGGCGCGCCAGCCTTCCGACAGGAGTTGCTTGATGAGCTTCAGCCGCGCGACCTGGTCGGGCGGATAGACACGGTCGCCGAATCCGTCGCGCAGCGGCGCCGGGAATCCGTAGCGCCTCTGCCACATGTAGAGCTGCTCGCGGCGCAGTCCGGTCGTGCGGACCACTTCGCGGATATGGAGTGCGCCCCGCAGGTTGCCCGCCGGCGCCGGCGTGTCCAGTCCGGCCGGCCGGGGTTCCGTCCGGCGGCTCGGTGCCTTGATCAAGATGCCCATGAGCGTCGTTCCTGTTCGTCGGGCGTCAGCTGCACGCCCCAGCTTGTACCGCACAAAGTACCACGGATGGCCCGCGAGATGCCCGGCCGGAGGTTCGTCCCCGGTCCCATGTCGTCACGTGTGGCCTGCGCGTACTGAACAGCACAATGCGTGCCACGGGTCCGCCCGGGTCCTTGCCCGTTGGCCCCGCGATGCGCGAAGATCGCCCGTTCGCCTCCGACCGGAGCAACTTCTTACAAGGCCGGCGATCCTGCCTCGCCGCCATCGCCTCGACGGGATCGCGCGAAGGCAGGGCCGCACATGCGGTGATCCCGATGTTCGGTTTCTCGAGGACCGTGCGTGACCCGCTCGCCGACGCGAAGTCCGCGGAGCGCTGGTTCGCCGCGCAGCCGGCGGGCGATCCGCTCGCCGTGCACGCCGAACTGATCAGCGCGCTCGGCACGATCGCGGAGCGGAGCCACGCCCGCACGCCGACGACGCTCGAGGCCGTGTTCCGCGCGGACGCGCTCGCCCAGCCGATCCGCGACGCGCTGACCGCGCAGTACATCGAGCACGCGTCGCGCAGCTCGCGCATCGAGCACCAGCTCTGGTCGGCGATGTTCGACCTGTCGCAGGCGTTCCTCGTCGCCTACGCCGCCTTCTCGCGCGACCTGTCGGAGCGCGCCGGCAGCGGCAAATGGCAATCCGAGATGCCCGCGCTCCTCTGGCGCCAGATCGTGCACCTCGGACTCGAGGTCCGGATCCGGCTCTACCGCTACGAACAGTGGATCCCGGCCAAGTGGGCCGAACTCCACGCTCTCTTCGCGCTCGCGCTGAGTCGCCGCATCGAACGCCAGGCGATCACCGACACCGGCGGCCGCAGTTCGACGATCGAGCACGCCTACCTGACCGTGCTGGTGCTGCAGCTCATGAACGCCGGCAACCTGACCGCGCGCCACCTCGAATGGGTCGCGCGCGAACTCGACGAATGGTGCACGCCGCTGCGCCTGACGATCGAGCCCTCGTCGGTGTCGTCGTTCTACGTCGATCTCGGCGCCCGCGAGGGGCTGAAGCGCCGCACGCCCTCGCCGCTCGAGGGCCGCGTGCTCTTCCTCGACACGCGGCCGTTGCACGCGATGCTGATGCAGAACGTCGTCGTGATCGAGCAGAAGATCCGCCACCAGCCGCTGTCGGACCGCACGCCGCGACGCAGCGAGCAACTCGGCCTGCTCACGAAGCTCGCGTCGCAGGTGGATCCCGAGTTCCGGCCGTTCGCGCGACGCGGCGAGCGGACGGCCGCGGCCGGCGTCGTCGACGCGATCGTCGGCTTCGCCAGGATCTCCGGCTACCTCCACGAGGAAGAGCGCGACCCGCTGCCGCGCGTCGAGCCGGGCAAGACCTTCGGCGGCACGATGGAGTTCGCCGTGTTCGGCCACACGCGCAACGAGGACGAGCGCCGCCGCGAACTCGCGCGCCGCAGGCTCGCGACCTTCGGAGCGGCCGGCGGACCATGGGACGTGAAGGACGTCTCGCAGACCGGATTCCGGCTGGTCGCGCCGATGAGCGCGGCCTCCGTCGTCACGCTCAACACGCTCGCGGCGATCCGGCCCTACGGCCACGCGTTCTGGACGCTCGGGATCGTGCGCCGCATGAAGCGCCTCACGGCGGACCGCGCGGAGATCGGGCTGCAGGTGATCGCGAACACCCTGGTCGGCGTCGAGCTCGTCGAGCAGAAGAAGGGGCGCGGAGGCGACGCGGACTATTCGGTCGAGGGCGAGCACAGTACCCTCGACGGGCGCAGCTTCCACGGACTCTTCCTCGCGCTGCGCAAGCGCGAGGGCGAATCCGCGGTCCAGTCGCTGATCGTGCCCGCGGTCGAGTACCGGCCGGCGCGGCGCTTCCGCCTCTCCACCGCGCGCTCGACGGTGCCGATCCGCTTCGGCCGGCTGATCGAGCAGCAGCCGGACTGGGTCTGGGCCGCAGTGGAGCCTCTCGACCTCTCGGGCACCGCCGACCTGTCGGCGCGCACCACGATGTCGGGGCTCGGCCTCTCGCGCGGCTGAAGCGGCGACCGCTCGCGCGCGGTATCCTTCCGCCATGGGCGACCGCTACGCCGAAGTACACCGCGCGTTCCGCTGGGACGTTCCCTCGACGTTCAACATCGCTCGCGCCTGCTGCGGCCGATGGTCGAACGATCGCGCCCGCTTCGCCCTCTATTGGGAGGACGAGTCGGGCGCGACCGCCGCGTACACCTTCTGGGACCTGGAGCAGCGCGCGCGCAGGCTCGCGAACGCGCTCGCGGCACTCGGCGTCGGACGCGGCGACCGCGTCGCGCTCATCCTGCCGCAGCGGCCCGAGACGGCGATCGCGCACATGGCGGTCTACCGGATGGGCGCGGTCGCGGTGCCGCTGTCGTTCCTCTTCGGGCCGGAGGCGCTCGAATACCGCCTGGTCCACAGCCGCGCGAAGGTCGCGATCGTCGATCCGCAGTCGCTGCCGAACCTCGCGCCGATCCGGGAGCGCTGTCCGGGCGTGACGCAGGTGATCGGCGTCGCCGGCGCGCGCGAATCCCGGGTGACGCCGTGGGAGGATCTCCTCGCACGGGCGTCCGCACGGCACGAGATCGTCGACACCCGGCCGGGCGACCCCGCGCTCGTCATCTACACGAGCGGCACCACCGGTCCGCCGAAGGCCGCGCTGATGCCGCATTCCTGCCTCCTCGGCAACCTGCCCGGCTTCGTCCACTCGCACGATGGCTATCCGCGCGAGGGCGACCTCTTCTGGTCGCCCGCGGACTGGGCGTGGACCGGCGGGCTGATGGACGCCCTGCTGCCGGCGCTGTGCCTCGGCCAGCCGATCGTCGGCTACCGCGGCCGCTTCGAGCCGGAGCGCGCGTTCGCGCTGATCGAGAAGTACGGCGTCCGCAACGCGTTCCTGTTCCCGACGGCGCTCAAGATGATGATGAAGGCGTTCCCGCGGCCGCGCGAGCGCTTCGAACTCCACCTGCGCTCGATCATGAGCGCGGGCGAATCGGTCGGCACGACGGTGTTCGACTGGGCGCGCGAGGCGCTCGGCGTCACGATCAACGAGATGTTCGGGCAGACCGAGATGAACTACATCGTCGGCAACTCGCACGAGCTGTGGCCGGCGAAATCCGGCTCGATGGGTCGCCCCTACCCCGGGCACCGCGTCGCGGTGATCGACGACGACGGCAACGAGCTGCCGCGCGGCGAGGCCGGCGAGGTGGCGGTGCACCGGATCGCGCCCGACGGCACCCCCGACCCGGTGTTCTTCATCGAGTACGCGGACAACCCGGACGCGACGCGGGCGAAGTACACCGGCGACTGGTGCCGCACCGGCGACGTCGCCGTGATGGACGACGACGGCGACCTCTGGTACCGCGGTCGCGCCGACGACATGTTCAAGGCCGCCGGCTACCGGATCGGACCCTCCGAGATCGAGAACTGTCTGGTCAAACACCCGGCGGTCGCGAACGCGGCAGTCGTGCCCTCGCCCGACGCGGAGCGCGGCAACGTCGTCAAGGCGTTCATCGTGCTCGCGGCCGGGCACGCGCCCTCGCCCGCGCTCGAGGACGACCTGCGCGCGCACGTGCGCGGCAAGCTCGCGCCCTACGAGTACCCGCGCGAGATCGAGTTCATCGACGCGCTCCCGATGACGACCACAGGCAAGGTGCAGCGGAAGGTCCTGCGCGAGCGCGAGGCGCAGCGCAAGGCGCGGAAGGCGTCGGCCTGAAGCTTCCCCGTGGGTCGGCCTTCAGGCCGACATCGCGCCCCACCGCCGTAGGTCGGCCTTCAGGCCGACGCATTCCCATCGCATCGGTACGAACCCCGTCGGGCTGAAGCCCGACCCACGGGGTGCGGTTGTGGGTCGGCCTTCAGGCCGACATCGCGCCCCACCGCCGTAGGTCGGCCTTCAGGCCGATGCATTCCCATCGCATCGGTACGAACCCCGTCGGGCTGAAGCCCGACCCACGGGGTGCGGTTGTGGGTCGGCCTTCAGGCCGACATCCTCCCCCGCATCCGCTCGAGGAACGACCGGTGCGAGAGCACCCAGACGATCGCCGGCACGACGGTCGGCAGGATCAGCGTGCCGAACTGGTAGGCGAACGCGATCAGCTCGCGCTGCGCGGCCGAGAATCCGGCCTGCGAGGCGACGATCGGCGCGGCGGTGATCGCGACGTTCTTCAGGAAGTCGGCGACGACGCCGAACGCCACGAACGGCAGCAGCGCGGCGAGGCCCGCGGCGAGGATCCACCAGCGCTTCGGCTCGCGCGCGGCGAGCGTGAGCGAGGCGAACATCGGCATCCCGAACGAGTAGAGCAGTCCGTCGACCGTGACGCTGATCACGCCGCCGCCGGTCGCCTGCCCCGGCTTGAGCGAGGTGACGAACGCGAGGTTCGATCCGATGCGCTCGACCTCGCGCACGAGATCGCCGAACGGCAGCACGGCGAATGCGCACAGCGCACGCACGAGCATCATCAGCACCGGCGCGGCGAAATACCAGACGGCGAAGGTCGCCGGCAGCCACATCAGCACCGTGAGCACGAACCGCGCGAGCGGCGAACGCCCCGGCACGGCCGGCGCCATGCGTCGTCAGGCCGACGCGACCGCCGCGGCGGGCGGCGGCGACGGCGGACCCGCCTCGTCGCCGGCGCGCGGCAGCGTGCGCACCCACACGAGCCAGACGACGAGCACGTCCAGCATGATCAGCGCCTGCCAGACGTAGAGGTGCGCCCACTCGAACACCTGGAAATTCCACTGTCCGAGGTAGAACAGGCTGATCACGCGCAGGACGTTCAGGCCCTGCACCGCGACGATCCCCGCGGCGAGGCCGGCGAGCTTGTGCTTCCACGGCGCCGGGAACGCGAGGATGGCCGCGACCAGCACGATCGTCGCCTCGACGCCGTTGCATCCGGCCTCGATCGATACCGCGAATCCGTTGGTCGTGCTGCGCATCACCTTGCCGACCGCGACCACGTTCGGGTCGAAGAACGTCACGATCGCGGTCGAGATCTGCGCGAGTGCGTTGGTCCACGGCTCGACGAACCAGCGCTGCGCCGGCGGCGTGAGTTCCAGGCCGAACAGCGTCGCCTGGATCAGCAGGAAGAGGACGAGAAAGCGGACCACGCGCGGATCTTATCAGCCCCGCGCGAGCGGCGGATTCTTCGCGAAGTAACCCCGGATGCCGTCGGCGATCGCATCGGCGTAGCGACCCTGCTGCTTCGGGTCGCGCAGCTTCTGCTCCTCGTCCGGATTGCTGATGAACGCGGTCTCGACGAGGATCGACGGCACGTCGGGCGCCTTCAGCACCGCGAAGCCCGCCTGCTCGACCTCGCGCTTGTGCAACGTGTTCGTCTCCGACAGTTCGGCGAGCACCTGCCGTCCCGCCTTCAGGCTGTCGGCGATCTGCGCGGTCTGCGACAGGTCGAGCAGCGTGCGCGCGAGCATCGGGTCGCGCACGTCGAGGTTGACGCCGCCGATCAGGTCCGCCTCGTTCTCCTTCTGGGCGAGCCAGCGCGCGGCCGCGCTGGTCGCGCCGTTCTCGGAGAGCGCGAACACCGACGAGCCGCGCGCGCGCGCCTCGCGGAACGCGTCGGCGTGGATCGAGACGAAGAGATCCGCCTGCACGCGGCGCGCCTTCTGCACGCGCGCGGCGAGCGGCACGAAGTAGTCGTCGTCGCGGGTGAGCACCGCGCGCAGGTTCGGCGTCGCCTCGATCGCGGCCTTGAGCTTGCGCGCGATCGCGAGCGCGACGTGCTTCTCGCGCGTGCCGCGTGGACCGATCGCGCCCGGATCCTCGCCGCCGTGCCCCGGATCGACCGCCACGGTAATGCGGCGGACCCGGTCGCGCCGTGCCGGGGCCGCGGCCGCTGCGCCGGGCGGCGGCGGCTCGAACAGCGGTTCCGCCTTGGCCTTCTCCGCGTCGAGCAGCGCCATCAGCGGATCGGGCGGCGATGCCGGAATGAGGTCGATGACGAGCCGGTTGCCGTAGTCGCCGACCGGCTTCAGCGCGAACGTCTGCACCAGGACATCGGCCTTGAGGTCGAGCACCAGGCGCAGCGTGGTCGGCGACTTGCGCGCGTAGCGGATCCCCGCGACGTGCGGATCGTCGGGATGGATGCGGCGCGCGAGTTCCGCGAGTTCCGGACCGGCCTCGATGCCGTCGAGATCGAGCACGACGCGGCCCGGATCCCTGAGCGTCGTGACCTGCCACGCGAGCGGCGCGCTCGACTCGAAGATGACGCGGGTGTATTCGTGCGCGGGCCACACGCGCGCGGAGGCGATGCGCGCGGCTTCCGACCATGCGAGCGGAGACAGGACGCCCGCGGCCGGCAGGAGCGCCCAGCGGAGCGCGCGCCGCCGCCCGATCGAAACGCGGGTCAGGGGGGGTCGAGTTCCCGTCGGATGTCGGCTACGCATCGTTCACCGGCCGTCGTCGTCGCCACGATCTCCAGTGTCCGACCGTCCCCTCCGGTCGCAGTCCGAAGGCGCACCGCGAGGTCCGCCGGCGGCAGGTACTCCGCCACGCGCTCGGGCCATTCGACCAACGCCACGGTGTGCGGGGTGAAGCCCTCGGCCGCGCCCAGGGTCTCCCATTCCCTCGGGTCAGCGAACCGATAAAAATCAAAGTGATACAAGTATATGCTCGAAAGCGGATAATGTTCAAGCAACCCGTAGCTCGGACTCTTGACCGGACCGGCCCATCCGAGTCCGCGCAACACGCCGCGCGCCAGCGTCGTCTTCCCCGCGCCGAGTTCGCCCGAGAGCGTGACCACCATGCCGCCCGCGAGACCGCGTGCGAGCGCGCGGCCCGCGCGTTCGGTGGCGAAGGCGTCCGGGAGGTGGGTGCGGTAGGTGGACTCCATCGCGGGATTCGCCGTGCCCCGACTTGGCGTTACGCTCGCGCGCATGCCCGAACGTCCGGCGATAGAACCTCCGAACGACGCGCGCGCGATCGACCTGCCCGCGCTCGCCGCGCGCATCGGAGACTGGGCGCGCGAACTCGGACTGGGCGCGATCGGCGTCTGCGACCTCGACCTCGGTGACGCGCCCGCGCGTCTCGCCGACTGGATCGCCGCAGGCCGGCACGGCACGATGGATTATATGGCCCGACATGCGGGGCTTCGCGCGGCGCCCGGCGACCTCGTGCCCGGCGCGATCCGCGTGATCAGCGCGCGCATCGACTACTGGCCGCAGCAGGCGCGCGACGCCGCCGCGACGCTCGCAGCGCCGGATCGCGCGTACGTGTCGCGTTACGCGCTCGGCCGCGACTACCACAAGGTGCTGCGCAGCAAGCTGCAGACGCTCGCCGACCGCATCGCCGAGGCGACCGGGCCGTTCGGCTACCGCGTGTTCTGCGACAGTGCGCCGGTGATGGAGGTGGCGTTCGCGACGAAGGCGGGGCTCGGCTGGCGCGGCAAGCACACGCTGCTGCTGTCACGCGAGGCGGGCTCGCTCTTCTTCCTGGGCGAGATCTACACCGACCTGCCGCTTCCGGTCAGCGCGCCCGTCGCCGCGCATTGCGGCACCTGCCGCGCCTGCCTCGACGCGTGTCCGACCGGCGCGATCGTCGCGCCCTACCAGGTCGATGCGCGTCGCTGCGTGAGCTACCTGACGATCGAACTCCACGGATCGATCCCCGAGGACCTGCGCCCGCTCCTCGGCAACCGGATCTACGGCTGCGACGACTGCCAGATCGCCTGCCCGTGGAACAAGTACGCGCGGGCGGCCGCGCACCCGGACTTCGCACAGGTGCGGCACGGCCTCGACGACGCCGCGCTCACCGAACTCTTCGCGTGGACGCGCGAGGAGTTCGACGCGCGCATGGCGGGCAGCGCGATCCGGCGCATCGGCCACGAGCGGTGGCTGCGCAACATCGCGGTCGCGCTCGGCAACGCGCCGACGACACCGGCGATCCTCGCCGCATTGCGTTCGCGCGCCGACGACCCCTCCGCGCTCGTGCGCGAGCATGTCGCGTGGGCGCTCGCCGTTCACGCGCGACGCGGGGGCGGGTAACATCGGGAGACACCGGAGATCCAACGGGCCGCGTCCGGCAGCGACCGGCGCTGCAGGGGATCGCGATGACGTCTTCGCCCTCGTCCACGCCTACGTTCGGCCGCTGGCTGCGCCAGCGCCGGCGCTCGCTCGGCATGACGCACGCCGCGCTCGCCGAACGCGTGCACTGCTCGGTGTCGGCGCTGCGCAAGATCGAGCAGGACGTCCGGAGGCCGTCGCGGCCGCTCGCGGAGCGGCTGGCCGATCGGCTCGACGTCGCGTCGGACGAGCGAGCGCGCTTCGTCGCATTCGCGCGCGGCGAGCGGCGCATCGGCCCCCTCGCATCGTGGCCGCCCCTCCCGCTCCCGCCGATCCCCGCGACTGAGGATCCGGCCGCCGGGGACGAAGGATCCGGCCGTTCCGCGCCGTGGAGCCGCCTGTACGTCCCCTACGGCCCGACGACGCCGTCGATCGGGGTGCTGCCGTTCGCGCTCCTTTCCGCCGACCCCGCCGACGAACTGTTCGCCGACGCTCTCGCGGACGAACTCGTCGGCGTCCTGTCGAAGGTGCCGGGACTGCGGGTCGCGTCGCGCACTTCGTCGTTCGCGTTCAAGGGCCGATCGGCCGATCTCGCGACGATCGCGCGGAGCTTGAACGTGACCGGGCTGGTCGAGGGCAGCGTGCGCCGCAGCGGAGCGCGCGTCCGGATCGCCGCGAAGTTCGTCGACGTCGCCTCCGACACGACGCTGTGGAGCGAGACCTACGACCGCGCGCTCTCCGATCTCATCGACGTGCAGGACGACATCGCGCGGTCGGTCGTCAGCGGCCTGCGCGGAACCCTGCTCGGCGATCCCGCGAGCCGTGCTGCGGATCCGCGCGTCGACGCGCTGCTCCGCGCGGCCACGCGCGGCCGGACCAGGAGCGCCCGCGCGCACGAGTTCTACCTGCGCGGGCGGTTTCTCGTCGACCGGACGACGCCCGAGGACACCGCGGCCGGCATCGCGCTCGGCCGGCAGGCGGTCGAGACCGACCCGGACTACGCGCTCGCCTGGGCCGGGCTCGCGGGCGCGTATGCGAGCCAGGCGGCGTGGGGATGGGCGCCGCTCGATCCGACCTTCGAACTCGCGCGGCAGGCGGCGGAGCGCGCGCTCGCGATCGAGCCCGATCTTCCCGAAGCCCACGCGGAACTCGCGTGGATCCGCATGACCTACGATTGGGACTGGCACGGCGCCGAGCAGTCGTATCGTCGCGCGCTGCTGCTCGGGTCGGGCGACCGGAGCATCGTCGTCGGCGCCTCGCTGCTCGCCGACAACCTCGGGCAGTCGGCGGACGCGGTGGCGCTCGCGCGTCGCGCGGTCGCACTCGATCCGATGTGCTGGATCGCCCACGGCAATCTCGCGCTTCGGGCGTTCAACGCCGGGTTGATCGATGAAGCCGCCCGCGCCGCCGCGGCCGCGCTCGCGATCCAGCCGCGCGGCGGCCTCCTTCATTGGCTGATCGGCACCATCGACCTCGCGCAGGGCCGCGTCGACGCCGCGCGCGATGCGTTCGAGCGCGAGGCACACGAGCGCTTGCGCCTCCAGGGCCGCGCCCTCGTCGCCCATGCGGCAGGCGACAGGCACGGAGCGCGCCGTCTGCTGGACGAACTGATCGCGACGGGCGCGGACGACAGCGCGTTCCAGATCGCCGAGGTGCTCGCCGTCCGGGGCGAGGTCGACGAAGCGTTCGAGTGGCTCGAGCGTTCGCGCGTGCAGCGCGATCCGGGCGCGAGCCAGGCGCAGGCCGGGCCGTTGCTGACGGCGCTGCACGGCGATCCCCGCTGGGGCGAATTTCTCTCGCGCATGGGATTTCGCGGCAGAGGTCCGGCGCGTGATGCGGCGCCGGCGCGTTCGCGCCCAGGCCGCTCCCGCGCGAAGACGAGCAGAACCTGACGCGCCGCGCGGACGGCGCGGCCAGCCTGTCCCGTCGTTTGTGTCGGTTCTGTGTCCGGAACCGGGACCACGCACGCGAGCGGGACACCTATCTTGGCGAGTGTCGACGACACGAAGTCGTCACACCCCGACCCCCTTCGCCAAGGAGATGTCCGTGAACGGAAGACTGACCCGCATCGCGTGGGCCGCCTGCGACATGATGGTACTCGCCGCCTGGGTCGCCTTGATCCTGATCGCCGGCTTCGCGACCGCCCAGCCCGACGTCGTCGCGCCGGATCGCATCGACGGCCGGAGCGCCACGCTCCGGTCCTCGTCGCCGCAGCCCGAGGCATTCGAGCGGAGCACGCTCGTCGAGGCGCTCGTCGCCGCCTCGCCCGAAGCCGCGCGCCGCAACCCGCCTGCCTCGGACCCCGTCACGCTCGGATTCGTCCGCATGCTCGAACATCCGCCGACCCGCACGAGCCCGCCGGTTCCCGCCGGTTCGGACATCGACCCGCTCGTGGCAGCCATCGTCGTGCCGATCAGGAAGGGATCGCGGCCGCTCTCGCCTCGCGGGCGCAGCGAAAGCCCGCGAGCCGTGGAGGGTCCCTGAAGGTCCGCCCGCCAACGGTCGCCGAACCGGACCGCGCCGGAGGATGCCTCGACGTGGAATCAGCCGGGCGCGGCCGGCGCGGGGACACCCCGCGGCGCCTCGCCCAGGATCATGCGCGCGCCGCGTTCGCCGATCATCAGCGACGCCGCGTTCGAGTTGGCGGAGGTCACCTGCGGCATGACCGACGCGTCGACCACGCGCAGGCCCTCGACGCCGCGCACGCGGAGCGCCGGGTCGACGACCGCGTCGCGGTCCGTGCCGATCCGGCAGGTGCCGACGCAGTGGAACACGGTGCCGCCCTGTCCCCGCACGAAATCGAGGATCCCGCGGTCATCGCCTGCGTCGGTGCCTGGCAGCACCTCGGCGTCCACGAGGTCGCGGAACGCCTTCTGCGCGTAGATCTCGCGCAGCATCCGCACGCCCGCGACGATCGTGCGGCGATCGAGTTCCTCGGAAAGGTAGCGCGGCTCGATGCGCGGCGGGGCATGCGGATCGGTCGACACGATCTCGACCTTGCCCCGCGATTCCGGATGGCACTGCCACACCGACGCGGTGAAGCCGGAGTAGCGATGCAGCGGCGTGCCCGGCCGGTCGACCGACAACGGCATCACGTTGAACTGGAGGTCGGGGCGTCCCGCCGCGGCGTACGGGCTGCACGCGCCGCCGCCCACCTGCCCGGCGCCGACGGTGAGCGGTCCCGATCGTCCGAAGAGCCAGCGCGCGCCCATCGCGGCGAGGCGCAGCGGGTTGCGCACGTCGTCGTTGAGCGAGCGGTGCTCGCGCATGCGCACGATCGTCCGCGCCTGGTAGTGGTCCTGCAGGTTCCGACCGACGCCGGGCAGGTCGGCCACGACCGGGATGGCGTGCCGGCGAAGGAGATCGGCGGGACCGACGCCCGACAGTTGCAGCACCTGCGGCGACTGCAGCGCGCCGGCGGCGAGCACGACTTCGCGCCGTGCGCGCACGCTGTGCCGCTCGCCGTGCGCGAACCACTCGACGCCCACCGCCCGCGTGCCCTCGAAGAGCACGCGCGACACCTGCGCGTGGGTGCGCACCTCGAGGTTCGCCCGCCCCCGTGCGGGGCGCAAGAACGCGCGCGACGCGCTCTCGCGCCAGCCGTCGCGGATCGTGAGCTGGTAGGCGCCCACGCCGTAGGTCGTGGCGCCGTTGAAGTCGTCGTTCCGCGGCAGGCCGAACTCGCTGGCGGCGCGCACCCACGCCTCGCACCACGGATGGTCGTTGCGCAGGTCCGAGACGAAGAGTTCACCCGCGGCGCCGCGATACTCGTCCGCTCCGCGCTCGTAGTGCTCGATGCGCTTGAACGCGGGAAGCACGTCGCGGTAGCCCCATCCGGTCGCGCCCGCCCGCGCCCAGTCGTCGAAACCGGCGGGTTCGCCGCGGATGAAGATGAGGCCGTTGATCGAGGAACTGCCGCCGACGATGCGGCCGCGCGGCCACACGACGTTGCGCCCCGCGGTGCCCTCCGAGGGTACGGTGTCGAACAGCCGCGAGTAGCGCGTGTCGTAGATCGTGCGGAAGTAGCCGACCGGCAGCCGGATCCAGAACCCCGAATCCGGCCCGCCCGCCTCGAGCACGAGGACGCGCGTCGATGCGTCCGCCGACAGCCGGTGGGCGAGCACCGAGCCCGCCGATCCCGAACCGACGACGACGTAGTCGACCTCCGCGGCCTCGCGCCCCCGCGCGTCGCTCATCCCTTGATCGTCTCCAGGAACACCGAGGTGTCGAAGTACTTCGACGCCGGCACCGGGTTCTGGATGTTGCCGAAGCGCACGAAGAAGTCGGTGACCTGCTGCGACCAGCGGGTCACGGTGCCGTCGGCGTACATCGGGCGCCACTGCGCGGAGGTGAACATCTTCTGCGCGCCGAACTGCTCCTTGAGGTCGGCGAGCGGCACCTGCTGGTAGCGCTTCTTCTGCAGGGCCTCCAGCGCGGCGTCGGGATTGGCGACGATGTAGTCGTTGGCGTCGACCCAGCCGCGGATCACGCGCGGGATCACGTCGTAGTTCTTCTCGTAGTAGTCGGCACGCGTCGCCCAGCCTCCCACGATCGCCGCCTGCGGATAGTAGGCCGAGGCGTCGACCAGCATCCTCGCGCCCGGCACCTTGTCGCTCACGATGATGTTGAACGGGACCCAGAGCGCCACCGCGGGCACGGCGCCGGACACGAACGACGTCACCGCCTCGGCCATCCTCTGGTTGACGATCTCGACGTCCCTGGTCGGGTCGACGCCGTTCGCGCGCAGCGCGTTGTCGAGAAACACGTGCGCGGTGGTGCCCGTCGTCGTCGAGATCTTCTTGCCCTTGAGATCGGCGAAGCTCCTGACGCCCTGGTCCTGGCGCACCCAGAGCTGCGCGGTGGCGAACTCGACGTTGTTGATGAGGAAGGCCTTGCCCTGCCCGCGCGCGGGAAAGTTGGAGAGGACGGCACCGGTGGCGAGCATGTCGATGCTCCCGCCGATCATCGCCTGGAAGATCTCGAGGCCGGTCGTGAACTGGACGAGGTCGAGGTCGACCCCGGCCTTCGCGAAGCTGCCACGGTCCACGCCCGTCCAGATCTGCCCGTCCACGGCCAGCGTGTGCAGGTAGCCGACCTTGACCTTCGTGCGGCCCTGCGCGATCGCCGGCGCGCCGGCCGCCGCCAGCCCGAGTGCCGCGCCAGCTCCCTGCAGAAAACTGCGTCGGTCCATGCTCATGCGCTCCTCCTGGTGGTTCAGACGGGCACGTGCACCGATTGCCGTGCCTGCTCGGCGTACTCCTTCATGACGAGCTCGCGCACGTGCGACCTGAGCTCGCCGAACTCGGACTTCTCGTGCAGCGACTCCGTCCTCGGGTGCCCGAAGGGAACCCGGACGATCTCGCGGATGCGGGCGGGACGCGCGGTCATGATGACGATCCGGTCGGAGAGGTAGACCGCCTCCTCGACCGAGTGGGTGATCAGCATGACGGTCTTGCCCTCGGCGTGCAACACCTCGATCAGCAGGTCCTGCATGGCGCTTCGCGTCTGCGCGTCGAGCGCGCCGAACGGCTCGTCCATCAGCAGGAACTCCGGGCGGACCGCGTACGCGCGCGCGATCGCCAGCCGCTGGCGCATGCCGCCGGAGAGCGTCTTCGGCCAGGCGTCCGCGAAGTCCGCGAGCCCCATCAGGCGCATGTAGCGCTCGCAGATCGCCCGGCGCTCGCCCTCGGGCACGCGGCTCGCGCGCAGGTTGAGGCCGAAGGCGATGTTCTGCCGCACCGTCAGCCACGGAAAGACGCCGTACTCCTGGAAGATCACGCCGCGATCGGGTCCGGGCGCCACCACCGGCTTGCCATCCAGCAGCACCGCGCCCGCCGTCGGCTGCACGAATCCCGCGACGAGGTTCATCATCGTCGTCTTGCCGCAGCCCGACGGGCCGATGATGGACACGAATTCGCCGTCGTGGACCCGGTAGGAGACGTCGTCGACGACGCGGAGCGGACCCGACCGGGTCTGGAACTCGACGGAGACCCGCTCGAACGCGATGCGCTCGCGCGCGGACTCGCTCGCGCTCACGCGATCCGCTCCTGCCACGCGACGAGCCGCCGCGCCACGGCGCGAAGGCCGAGGTCCATCGCCAGC